>CAMGSV010000195.1 GCA_946061495.1 uncultured Spirochaetales bacterium
CCGGGCGGCCTGGTAGTTTTCCGGGTGCACCCAGGTGTTGTCCAAGGGGTCGTCGCTCTCTGGGATTTTCAGGAAGCCGGCGCACTGCTCGAAGGTCTTAGCACCCATGCCGCCCACCTTCATCAGCTCCTGGCGGCTGGTGATCTTGCCGTGCTCATCCCGGTAGGCCACAATCTTTTTGGCCAGGGAGCTGTTGATGCCGGAAACGTATTTCAAGAGGGAATAGGACGCGGTGTTGATGTTGACGCCCACGTTGTTCACCACGGAGCCCACCACCTCGTCCAGCATCTCAGACAGCTTCTTCTGGTTCACGTCATGCTGGTACAGGCCCACGCCGATGGACTTGGGGTCGATTTTGACTAGCTCCGCCAGGGGGTCCTGCAGGCGGCGGCCGATGGAGATGGCGCCACGGATGGTGAGGTCCAGCTCAGGGAATTCTTCCCGGGCAATGTCGCTGGCAGAGTAGACGGAGGCGCCGTCCTCGTCCACCACGGTGTACAGCACTTCGGGGAAGTTTTCGTTGATGACTTTTGCCACAATCTCCTGAACCTCCCGTGTTCCCGTTCCATTTCCCACGGCCACCAGCTGAATCTTGTACTGGAGGATGGCCTTGCGGATGGCGGCGGCGGCGGCATCGGGGGCACTCACCTGCTTGATGACAAAGTCTCCCAGGAATTTTCCGGTCTCGTCCAGGGCGGCGCACTTTGTTCCGGTACGGATTCCCGGGTCAACACCCAGCACACGGGTTCCCTTGATGGGCTGCTGCATCAGCAGGTTTTTCAGGTTCTCGCTGAAGATGGCGATTCCGTGCTGGTCCGCATCATCGGTCTGGTCGCCACGGATTTCCCGCAGGACGGCGGGGGACAGGAGGCGCACCAGTCCGTCCTCGATGGCCTCGCCGTGGTAGCTGTTGTTGATGGTGTACTTGTGCTTCAGCACCTCGATGGCGCCGTCCACATCCACGTCCAGTGTCACCTCCAGCTTGCCCTCCCGCTCGCCACGGTTGATGGCCAGGATGCGGTGGGGCTTGATCTGGTTCAGGGCCTCCTCGTAGTCCCAGTACATCTGGTAGACGGAGACCTTGGCCTCCTCTTCGCCGCCAACGCCCTTCACCACAATCTTTCCGGTGCGCAGGTAGAATCCCCGCACGTCGGCGCGGTTCTCGCTGTCCTGGGCGGTGCGCTCTGCCAGGATGTCCTGGGCTCCCGCCAGTGCGTCGGCGGCAGTTGCCACGGAAAGCTCCGGCTGCTCATTGTTCTCCACGATAAATTCAGCAGCCTTGGCCTCCAGAGCGGCCTTGTCCAGCTGCAGCATGGCCTCTGCCAGGGGCTCCAGCCCCTTCTCCATGGCCACCATTCCCCGGGTCTTCTTCTTCTTCTTGAAGGGAGCCCACAGGTCCTCCAGCTCCGTCAGAGTCTTGGCGGACATGATGGCCTCATGGAGGGATTCGGTCAATTTATTCTGGGCGAACACTCCCCGCACAATCTCAAGGCGGCGGGTCTCCAGATTTGAGTAGCTTTTGAAAAGGTGGTCCGCATCCCGAACCTGCACCTCGTCCAAGGAGCCGTGGGCTTCCTTGCGGTAGCGGGAGATGAAGGGGATGGTGCAGCCCTCGTTTACCAGGGAGATGACGGCGCTGACCTGCTGCATGCGGATTCCCAACTCATCTGCAATCCGCTTCATGATGTCCACTTCATTGACCACGAGGGCATCGATGCTTTCTTGTGTAAATTCCATGAAAAAATTACTCCTGCGAGTGTTTCGGTTTCCCGCAAAAAAGACCAAACGATGGTTTGGCCAAAACGGGTAAGGGCTATTCTACTGAAAAAGGGGGATGGAGGGCAAGGGATTGTGTATCCCCATGCTATTTATGATGGAGTCCCTGGCATTATGTTTTTCTCTGTAAAAAACTACTGCTTCACCGTGACTCCTTGACAGAACAAAAAAGAGGTTTTACAATTTAATTACCTAGTAATACAGAAGTGAGGGAGGCGGGAAAGTCCACTGGATCCACAATCCTGGACAAGCACTCGGATTCAGACATCTCAAATATCACGTCGAATAGAGATGCCATATCGTTGCCAAATGATACAATTTATACTAAAGAACCATCAAGCACTCATCTTACCGTCCATGAGATTGAACACCAAAGCCAGTATCAGAATGGAGATAAGAAGGAGGTATTCGAGACACTAGTCAATGAGGCATTGGCTGGAGCCAGTGGAAAATCTGACACATACAATACACCTGGTACATTGGAATATGAGGCACAACAGGTTCAAAAAGCCGCAGACACACTACTGAAATCAAGGAGGATGGCATGGTAAAGAAAAGAATTTTTCTGTCATTGGTTTTGTTATGTGTGGTGTCCATACCTTCTCTAACTGCTTGGTCTATGGCTCAGGAATATGTAGATATACAGAATAATTTGAATCAGCCAATCTCAATACATTGTGAATTTCTCCATAAAGATGGCAATACCTTACCAGATTTTCCTTTGCGTTGGGAACAAATATTAGCAGGATATAAGATAAAATGTGTGAGTACGTTTGAAAGTAATAAAATGAAAACGTTTAAACCTCATACTAAAATAAGTTTCGTGGAATATACTCCAGAACCTCGTCATCTTGGCAGTGTAGCAGAGGATTTAGAGGTTATCGGGAAACTCCCCCTTGAACAAAAACTCAAGGAGCTGTTCAAGACACTGGTCATCACCGATGCCGAAGGAAAGGTACTTTTGACACTGGAAGATTTTTCCAAGGTAAGGGTTGAACGTAACAATCGCAGATATACCATCATCATTGGGGACTATCTGTACCAGTAAAAGGCTATTAGAGCCACGGCATGATGGTGTTCATGGTGCTGTGGCTTGCTCTTGTGTTGAGGGCAAGGGAGGAGCAACAGTCTTCTGGAGCATCCTTGCAAACATCGGGAAGCTATGGTAATATGAAATATTCCCTGTTATGGAGTTTTAGAATGAAGAATAAATTTATGCGTTTCGCTGCTGTCGCTTCTGTCTTGAGCCTTTCCTTGGTTGCTTTTTCCTGCAAGAGTACCGAGCCTGCGGAGGAGCCGGTGCCTGCCACCTCTGAGCCCGTTGTTCAGGAGGAGACTGTCTTGCTGTCCACCGATTCCGGCGAGTGGTCGGAGAATGTCTTCGCCAGTGCTGACCAGCATGGTTATTTTTTCACTACTCCTGAAATCGGCCAGTATTCCATGATTGAGGGTGAATTCAAGAAGTCCGGTGGATACGAGCAGAGTGGATTCGGCTTTGTGTTCGGCTACACCGCTGACGATGAAGGCTGGCTGGCTGACTACCTGCGGTTCGAGATTACCACTGCAGGGCAGTATTCGGCCTACGCCTGCCGTGGCTCCACCTACATCGACCTGGTGGAGAGCAACAACGAGAACACCGCCTACCGCTATGAGTCATCAGCCATCAAGGGAGGGTACGACAGCGTGAACAAGCTGAAGGTTGAGCGTGCTGGTGAGAAGGACTACACCCTGTACATCAACGGCTCCAAGGTGGTTTCCTTCACCGCTCCCGATGGTTTTTCCAATTCCGACGGTGTGATGGCCTTCTTCTCTGTAGGCAAGGCCGACCAGGAGCAGTTCCCTGACAAGCCGGTGCGTGTGACCTACCGCATTACTGACTCTGCCATCACTGACAGGGGTTTGAACGAAAAATAAAATCGATGAATAGCTTTTCGAGGACTTTCCTCGTGACAGCCTCCCGCAGACACGGCCAGCTGGCTGGTGGGCGGGAGGTTTTTTGTGACTATGAGGATTTATGGAGGAAGAGATGACTGGGGAACAATGGGAAAGATTCAGCAAATTTCGGGAGGAGTTCCGGCGACACTGTCAGGAATGGAATGACAGCTTCCGTGGAATGCTGGAGCCATTGCAGCGGGAAGCATGTCGAGAGGATACACCGGAATATTCCGTGGAGAACAGCGTGGTGTATAACCAGTCTCTGGACCAGGTGACGGCGGACAGCACTATAAAGCTCCTGGTCATTGGGGACAATCCCGGTAAGGATGAGCAGCGGCTCTGCAACCAGCGGTATCTGGTGGGGCAGGCGGGGAAGCTTGCCGCCGGATTTTTCAGCCGAAATCCCGACCTGGGGATAGATTTCAGGAGGGATACCATCATCCTGAACAAAACCCCCGTTCACACTGCCAAGACTACCCACCTGCGTCATCTGCTGAAATACGGCCCGCCTGAAATCAGGGAGGTGATTGGTGAGAGCCAAAGCTGGATGGCCAGAGAAACGGCGGCCCTGCACCAGGCCTTGGTGGCAGGTGGTCAGTCAGAATCTGGGGGCCAGCTTGGAACTGGCAGATGTCAGCTGTGGCTGGTGGGCTATGCAGAGCTGAAGGGACGAGGACTCTTTCTGGACTATCGTGACCAGCTGGCCCGCAGCTACCAGGTTCAGGAGGGCGGGGGCATGGTGGCCGCCTGGAATCAGGTGATGGTGTACCAGCATTTCTCCATGAACAGATTCACCATCGACTTGGCTCAGGCGGTGGCGGCAGGGAAGGTGGATGGCAGTCTTAGCGTGCAGGAGCAGCTGGCCTGTCTTGGTGCCATCCACCGAC
>CAMGSV010000196.1 GCA_946061495.1 uncultured Spirochaetales bacterium
GGGATTTTATTACCGACCAAATTCTTGGTATGAAATGGCTAAACGCTTTAATCGGCATGGCATTTACCGCTATGTTTGGCACAACCTTTATGTCGGGACATTGGGGGCAGGCAATGCAGTTTTTCGTATATGACACAATAAAAATCGTTGTGCTATTATGCTTGCTCATCTTTCTGATTTCCTATATTCAAAGCTACTTTCCGCCAGAAAGAACGAAAAAAATCCTTGGTCGGTTTCAGGGAATCGGTGCAAATGCTGTTGGATCTTTGCTTGGTACGGTTACGCCGTTTTGCTCTTGTTCGTCTATTCCCCTATTCATGGGCTTTACCCGTGCGGGGCTTTCAAGCGGCGTTACATTTAGCTTTTTGATTTCAAGCCCGCTGGTCGATTTGGGTGCATTTGTTTTGCTTGTTAGTGTGTTCGGCTTTCCCATCGCAACCGCTTATGTTGTGGTCGGTTTGATGCTGGCAATTGTCGGTGGCACGATTATCGAAAAGACGGGCGTGGGTAAACACGTACAAGATTATATTTTAGAAGGCTCGATTGCAGAAATGGACGGCGTAGAAATGTCGCAAAGGGATAGATTGATTTATGCAAAAGACCAAATGCTTTCCACGTTAAAAAAGGTATGGATGTATATTCTTGTGGGCGTTGGTATTGGCGCAACCATACACAATTTTATTCCTGCCGAGTGGATTCAAGCGGTTTTAGGTAGTGATAAATGGTACGCCGTTCCGCTTGCTACTATTCTTGGAACGCCTATGTATGCGGATATTTTCGGTACGATCCCCGTTGCCGAGGCATTGTTTGCAAAAGGCGTTGGCGTTGGTACAATTCTTTCCTTTATGATGAGCGTTACGGCACTTTCCTTGCCGTCAATGATTATGCTTTCCAAAGCAGTAAAACCGAAACTTTTATTTTGGTTTATCTTTATCGTCGTTATCGGTATTATCATAATCGGCTTTACCTTTAACGCTTTCAATTTTTTATTCGTCTAATAAAATTCAAGGAGATTTATATTATGAAACTTATCACTCTTGGTTACTGTTGCAAAAAGTCAAAACAAAATCACGAAAACGCCGTGATTGCCGCAAAAAATTGTGGTGTTGAAGCGCCCGTAAATATTTCCGACACAATGGAAATGATGAAATACGGCGTAATGAGCACACCTGCCCTCGTGATTGACAACAAGGTTGTGTCCATGGGCAGGGTTTTGTCGGTAGCGCAAATTGAAGGCCTAATCAAAGGCAGAATGACGGAGGAATGATCCGCAAAGGCTTGCCATAAACACCCTATCTACACATAAAAGCTACATCATTTGCACTTGATTTGCACTCCGTTTGACAGTATAGTTGAAGGAGTGCATATCTTTCGATGTAGCTTTTTCAGGAGGCAAACCATGACAAACGTAACCATCAGGCTGAACAGCGATGACAAGGCGGAATTCTCCCGCATCTGCGAGAAGATTGGGCTTTCCGTCTCGGCAGCCTTCAATGTCTTTGTGAAAACCGTCATCAAGGAGGAGCGGATTCCCTTTGAGCTTTCCGCCAGGGACCGGGACGACTTCTACAGCGAGGCCAACATCCGCCACCTGGAGGAGCTCAAGCGGCTTGACGATGCCGGCCAGCTCAAATTCACCAAGCATGAGCTGATCGAGGTGTAGCGGTGGACAAAATCTGGACAGATGATGCCTGGGAGCAATATCTGTACTGGCAGACCCAGGATAAAAGGACGCTCAGGAAGCTCAATGCACTGATTACCGACATTGACCGCAATGGAAATAGTGGTCTTGGTCATCCAGAACCATTGAAGGGTAACTTGTCCGGGTGGTGGAGCCGGGAGATTGACGAGAAGAACCGCCTCATCTACAAGATTGAAGACGGCTGCATCAAGATTTACCAGTGCAAGAACCATTATGAGGACAAATAAATGAACCTACAAGGCTTCCCCATTCAAGAAGTCCAAGGCGTACAGCTGTTTTATGCCGTTGTGGTAGGTTGCAGGGGCGTTGTCCATGGTGAGGATGGTTTTGGGAAAGTTGTCCTTGATGGTCAGCAGGGGGCGAAGTTCCCGATGCAGCGTTGCCTCCTCCCGCACTGTTAGAGACACCTGCACATAGTGGGGGATGGCATCTTTGATGGCCACAAAGTCCACTTCTAGGGTGTCAATTTTTCCAATGAAAAGCTGGTACCCCCGCCGCTTCAATTCCAGAAAGATGATATTTTCCAAGATATGCCCTTCATCCCCGGTTTTTGCTCCCAGCATGAAGAACCGTAGTCCCATATCCACCGCATAATATTTTTCCAAGGTTTTAAGAATTTCCTTTCCTTTGATGTCGTAGCGGTTGATTTTGTAGAATAAATACGTTTCACATAGGGCAGAAAGGCAGTGCTCCACCATGGCCGGAGATGTTTTTTTTCCAGCAGAAACGAAGGTGTCGCTGATTTTTTTTGGAGAGATAAGATTGCTGGTGTTTTGGAGGGTAAATCTAACGATTCGTTCCAGGAGCATAGTGTCGTTGATTTTTTTCCGTTGCTGAATGTCTTTCAGCACAATCGTAGCATAGAGTCCAGCAATATATTCTCTTATATTTTCTTGTTGTTCATAAATATTGTGGAGATAGGGAAAACCTCCATAGGTAATAAATTTTGTATAGAGGCTTTCTTTGTCTAAGTTGTTGTTGGGAAAACGTTTTTCATATCCCAGTTGGAATTCCTGAAATGAGAAGGGCTGTATGTGTATTTCCACGTATCGACCACTGAGCAGTGTTGCAATTTCGCTGGAAAGCATATTTGCGTTGGAACCAGTAAGATAGATGTCCACATTGGGAAGGAGAAACAGAGAATCCACTGCCTTTTCAAATTGAGGAACCAACTGAATCTCGTCCAGCAAGATATAGTTCATGCTAGATGGCTGAATCCGACTTTTCAGTGCGGTATACAATGCATGGTACTCTTGCAGCTCTTCGTTTTCCAGCATTTCAAAATTCAAAAACGTGATATTGGTGTATGGAATTGATTTGGAAAGCTCTTTGCACAGTTCGGTCATAACCATGGATTTTCCACATCTACGGACACCTGTAATCACCTTGATCAGTCGTTTGTCTTTCCATGCAAGGAGTTTGTGAAAATAATCATGCCTGAAAATGGAGTATTCTTGATACTGCGGTGTTTCTCGTATATCCAGCATAGACTTAGTATATTAGCTCAAAGGAGGAAGGTCAATATATTAACTTATAAGTTAAGAATATACATATTGTTTATAGTCTTTAACTTGTAAATCAATATATTTGTGTTCTGTATACTTTTTAAATTTATATATTTAAAAAAAGTGCCACCTCTCAGGCGGCACTAAAGAAAAGTCTTGGCGGTGAGGAATCCTATCCCTCGATTTCCTTGATGAGGTTTACCATCTCGATGGCGCCTAAGGCACAGTCATAGCCCTTGTTGCCAGCCTTTGTACCAGCTCGTTCAATGGCCTGCTCGATGTTTTCGGTGGTGAGAATACCGAACATTACGGGAACTTGGCTGGAAAGGGACACCTGTGCAATTCCCTTAGAAACTTCGCTACAAACATAGTCGTAGTGGGTGGTGCTCCCACGGATAACGGCTCCAAGGCAGATTACAGCATCGTACTTGCCACTTTTTGCCATCTTGGAAGCAATGAGGGGAATCTCAAAGGCTCCGGGAACCCAAGCCACGTGAACATTTTCTTCCTGAACTCCGTGACGCAAAAGTCCGTCCATAGCTCCAGACAAAAGCTTTGAACCGATAAACTCGTTAAAACGAGCAACGATAATTCCCACCTTCATGGTGGAAGCAACTAATGAACCTTCAAATTTCTTCATATATTTCTCCTTGTAGTTTAGTTTTACGGTAAGGCCATGAGTCAACAAGCTGTTACCAGCTGCTGACTCACGGTGCATCTCATTGATAATTCAAGAAATGGCCCATCTTGTGCTGCTTTGTCTTCAGATAGAACAGGTCATCCTTGGTGGCATCCATCTGGATGGGCACCCGCTCCACAATCTCCATGCCGAAGTCGGACAGCTGGTACACCTTGTCGGGGTTGTTGGTCAGAAGCCGCATCGTCTTCACTCCCAAGTCCCGCAGAATCTGAGCGCCAATGTAGTATTCACGCTGGTCGGCCTCAAAGCCCAAGGCGATGTTGGCCTCCATGGTGTCCATGCCCTTTTCCTGCAGCTCGTAGGCTCGCAGTTTGTTGATGAGGCCGATTCCCCGGCCCTCCTGGCGCATGTACAGCAGAATTCCCCGGCCAGCCTCCTCAATCTGGGTCATGGCGGCGGCAAACTGCTGGCCACAGTCGCAGCGAAGGGAGCCGAAGGCATCGCCGGTAAGGCATTCGGAGTGGACACGGCACAGAATATCCGTGCCGTCGCCGATGTCGCCCTTCACCAGAGCCACGTGGTGCTCGCCGTTCAGCTTGTTCACGTAGCTGTAGGCAGTGAACTCGCCGTACTTGGTGGGCATCTTAGTAACAGTCATGCGGTCCACCAGCTTTTCGTAGCGCTTGCGGTAGGTCTGCAGATCCTTGATGGTGATGAATTTCAGGTTGTGCTTCTTTGCCAGCTCCTTCA
>CAMGSV010000197.1 GCA_946061495.1 uncultured Spirochaetales bacterium
GTTGTTCCACTGCATGGAGTAGTTCCCCGCACCGGCCGACTGGAACTGCTGTTTCTGGGACTGCATGTTCTGCTGCTGGTAGGAGTTGCCTCCGCCGTAGCCCGATGCCATCGATTGTGTTTGCGCCAGCAGTGACGCCATCCGGTCTTGGGCGTATTGGCCATAGCTTTCTGCAGTGTAGGGAAGGCCGTTGTTTCCATATCCTGAAGGAGTTTGGCTGTAGCCTGTATAATTGCTGCCATATCCGGCGATGGCATTGCCCACTGCACCAGCAAATCCACCGTCGTTCAGCGGCATCCGGTTCACGGCCTTCTGCTGCTCGTTGCGGTTGGTCACAGGTCGAGTGGCTATAGTTCCAGTGCTACCGCCAGGACTTGTCTGAACAGGAACAGGAGCAGTGTTCTGCTGCTGTTTTTGGGCCTCGTCTGAATAGGGAATTCCTGCCAAAAGATCATCAACTTCATCCTCTGTCATGGGTTTCTCTGCAGGAACATTGTTCTCGAAGGGGGATGACTGTACCAGAGCTTCGTCTGGAGACCAGCGTGTTATCTTGTCTGGGATGTATACTTGCCCTCGTTTGTCCAGCAAGTCTTCCTCATTGTCCTCTTTTTTAAAGGAAGGAATCACGAAAACGCTCAAGATGATGATGACAAGCAGAGACGCAAAAATGACCATGAGGATTCGGAATCGGTTCAGAAAGGGGGCCTTGTTCCTGGTTTTTTCTGCATGGGCTTTTTCTGTTGCCTCAATTTCCTCTTCTTCACTTTTCCCCGTCTCTGAGTAGGTGTATCTTTCTTGATGGAAATCATCATCCAAACCATCGGCGCCAGCTGGGTTTGAAGCAAATTCCTCATCACCCAAGCCATCTGAGTCGGCTGGGTTTGCCGCATACTCACCACCATCCTCCTCGAATCCGTAGTTCTCGTTGGGAAGGGGCTCCTGTGCATAGCCGCCGGTTGAATCCTGGGGCTCGTCGTTGTAGTTTTCCTGGGAGGTGGATGCAAGGAGGTCGTCGTCGTACCTGTCGTAGCCGTCGCTCATTTAGTCCCCCTTCTTCTTGGTGATGACCACCTTCTGCCTGCCGAGTCGCAGTGTCACCTTCTCGATCAGCTGGTCGATGATGATGGTGTTCTCCTTCGTCCTGTAGTTTATGATCTCATTCCGCTCGTTGAACGCCACCGGGTATTCGGTGAGCAGGCTCATGTTGTCCAGGATGATGTAGGTCTTGACCCCGTCGTCATAGACCTGGGTGGGAAGCCAGGCGGGCTTGCTCAGTACGGGATGCCGCATCTTGTAGTCGAAGCTCAGGAGCTCGGGATCCACGCCGGTGAACTCCGTCGTCAGCTGCTTCTGCTGCTGCCAGCGCATCCAGGACTCGGAGTCCTGGATGGCACGGGGGTACACCCATGAGACCTTGGGCATGTAGGTGGTCTTGGTGCTCTCCAGCTCCATCTGGTATATCCTCCTGTTTGTGACGACAATCAGGGTTGAATTGAGGCCCGAATAATCTGGTTTGATTACAAGATGGTGCTGGGGCAGGCCATCCTTTTGTCCGATCCCTCTCGAAATCTTCCATACGTCCGGCTCTGATATATAGGGGGTCTCCACCATTTCTTCGCCCGGCTCAAAGAGAATCATTGTGCTGTGGTAGGTCTGGCATACCACCTTGTAGACGGCATTGTCACGGTAGACCCAGCCCTGGAGTCTTCCGTCTTTGTATTCGGGGATGATGGTGATGTCCTCCAGATTCTGCTTCAAGGCTGCGGTGCCGGACAAGCCCTTTTCCTCTGGCAATGAGGACAGCTCATATACCCTTGGCTCCTCCACCACGATGAATGTGGGCTCAAGGTCGTTCTCCTTCATCAGCTCGTCCACCCTCAGCTCAATTTCCATGTTGCGAAGCCCGCTTTCAGTTAATTCTGGCTCTTTTTCTGCGACAACCTCATTCCTTGGCTCCAAGTCAACGGTCTTGCAAGAAAAAATCATGAGTGAAGATACTAATCCTAAAAAAATCAATGCTTTCATTTTGTTGTTTCTCCTAGGTCTGTAATGTCAAAGTTGGAGATGTAGATTCCTGCCGGATTCAGGTAGATGTCGTCCTTGCTTGGTTCCAGCAGGACGGTGGTAAGCACCGCCCGCTTGCGAAGGTTTCTCCTGGCTCCGCCGTCGGCCATGGTGACCTCCACGATGAAGTCCACCTGATAGCTGGACTCACTGAGTTCCAGGATGCTCTCCACGGACACCCGCTGGTTTTTCATGCCGAAGTTGTCGAATGGGTTGTCCTCCTTCTGGAACCGGGTGAACTTGGCGGCTGACTGGCTGGTGAGGGCGGCGTAGCAGAATCTCATGTTGTTCCGCAGAACTTCCGCATCCTGGGGGATGGTGTACATGTTGGTGACGAAGCTGTTCAGCTGGGCGTAGACCATCCGCTGGGTTATCTGCCCGGCACCGTAGTTCTTGGTGTAGGTTCCCATGTAGCTCAGTTCCCCCAGCTCGTTCTCGCTGATGAACACCGGCACCGTCTTGTTCTGGGTGACGCTGATTCCGGCGATGGCCAGAAGGATGACATTGGCCGCCATGGTGATGATGGCCCGCAGCCGCCAGGCCTGCGCCTCCCGGCACTTCTCGCCCATGAGCCTGTCGTACTCCTTCAGTGCGTTGAAGGGGGTCGTCTCGTTGTTGTCCAAGGTCCATTGTGTCTTAGCCATTGTCGGTCCCTCCATGATTCTCCAGGGCCTGTGAGAAGGCCTCCAGGGTGTTCTGCTGGTCGTTCACCTCACGGTAGGCCGTGTCCAGGATTCTGCTGAGGATCCCGATCGGTTCCTGCAGGTCTTGTGGCGGCTCGACGGCCCTGCTTTTCCTGACGCAGTGGCGGATCACCTCGATGTCCTCGAGGCTGACTCTCAAGGGTATGGTCATGGTCATATCTCTTTCCTCCTAAAAAAAATCGATGTCGGAATAGCCTTCCGGATTGTCGAGGAAGGTCTCCTCCTCCAGGGCAGCCCCCGTTTCCCCGTCAAATTCTCCTGCGGGTGGTGGAAGTCCCGCATCACGCCTCCAGCCGGCGAGGTTGAGCTTCTCGATGACGATTTCCGTGCTGGAACGTTTCTCTCCCTGCTGCTCCCAAGCTCGTTGTTCAAGATGGCCTTGAATGGCAACAAGCTGCCCCTTTTTCAGATAAGGGAAAATCCCCTCGGCCGCTTTGCCGAAATGGAACAGGTTGAAAAAGCTTGGGATGGAAACGTACTCTTCCCCCTGTTTTCTCGTCCGATTCACCGCTATGGAGAAGCGGACAAAGCTTTTTCCTGATGCTGTGGTGCGCAGCTCCGCATCCCGCGTAATTCTACCCATGAGGGCCACCATGTTCATGTCTGACATAAAAATTTACCTCCTGTATGTCATTTGTAATGAGCGCCACGTGGCGCTGGTTATCCAGGGTCAGTCTTTTTTGGCTGGGCTTCCAGGGTTCTATAGCGCTCTTTTGCCCGTATCAAGGCCCTCTCGTCACCTAGTTCTCTCCGTGCTAGGCCACATTCGGGGCAGTTGTTCTCTCTGACCACGGTGCCACAGATGCAGTGCCACCTTTTCGGCAGGCTCTCTTGCTGCCGCTGTGACTGGAGGGTTGACTGGTTGCTCTGAAATTCTGCCACCATGTAGGAAGTTGCCGCCGTCTTGTACAGATAGTGGGGCAGATTCCGTGGATTATTTTTTTTGGCATAATCAAACAAGAATTCCACATAGGGGGGGATGGATTCAGCCCCCAGATTCTGGGCAGCCAGAAAAGCGGCGGTTTTATCCCAAAAGTCGGGAGAAAAGACTTCCACACCGGTTCTTTTTCCAAACTCATTTTTTAAGACTGCTGCTGCTGAATTCTTGTCTAAAGCATTATCCCTGTACTCAGTAGCCAGTGAGTCAGTAGTAGATGAATTTCTAGTAGATGAGTTATTTAAAGCAAGGGAACTGGAGTTCCTTTCAGAGGGGAACTGTGGTTCCTTTCTGAAGGCTACCGGAGTTCCTTTCACATCCACGAAGGGAACTGGAGTTCCTTTCAGGCATCTACTCGTCTCTGCGGTCGCTGGAGAATGGGCGTTTTCCGGGGGATTTCCGGCCATCTCACCCCTGTCTGGGGGGCATGGGGGCTCGCTTTCGCTGAAGTCCAGCTCGTTCTGGATGTAGTTGTCCCCACAGGATTCCGTGAAGGGAACTGGAGTTCCTTTCATGGAAACATCCCCGGTGGAGTGGTACTGGAGCTCCAGAAGGTGGCGGGTGGGTGCGAAGTACAGCAGTGTCCCTGCACCCTGCCTTCGGACGGTTTTGACCAGAAGCCCCTTCTCGATATATTTCTCGAAGCGTTTTCCGATGCCCTTGGTGCTGGAGATGCCGAGGACCGGCAGGTCCCGGATGACGCCTGCATATTTGACGAAGTAATAGATTCTGTGGTTGTAGGCCAGCTGCCTCATGTTGCCCGTTCCGGCGAAATCGACGAACCAGCGGAGTATGAGGGTGTGCTGGCGCATTCTGATGCCCCGAAGACCGTAGATAGCCCTAAAGTCGAGTTTTAATTCTAGGAAAAGATTTCAGTCTACATTCCAGG
>CAMGSV010000198.1 GCA_946061495.1 uncultured Spirochaetales bacterium
GGAAAAGGCCCCCAAGGATCACCCCGCAAAGGCGGCTGCCAGCACACCAGCGTCAGAGCCGCAGCAGGCAACAAATTCCGGGCCGGAAGCAGCCACGAGACAGCGCTCCACTCCCCAACCCCGCCGCCGCACCTACAAGGAGCAGCAGGAGTGGCAGAGCCTGGAGGAACGCATCATGATTCAGGAGGAGCGGAAGACGGAGCTGGAAGCCCTCCTTTCCGGCGGCGAGAGCGACTTCAGCAGGCTGGGTGTCCTGACGGAGGAATACAACCAGTTGACCCAAAGCCTCGACACCGCCTACCTGCGGTGGGAGGAGCTGGCGGAGCTGAAGGACTACTAGCGGCAGGGACAATGGTTTTTCAATAAAAAAACCGTATCCTAGCCTTACACCGGGATACGGTCTACCTATCAGTCCTTCTTTTCCTTGGGAACCGTCTTTATCTTGAAGATAAAGTAGTAGTACATAAAGAGGTACACTCCCACAATCACCAGCTTCCACACAAGGTCAAGCATAATGAGGGGGAACAGCAGCATGACGGAAGCAAGGGCAAGGAGGAAGACCTTCCTTCCAAGTGTCATGCATCTGTTCTCCACAAAATCCTTGGCATACTTCTCGTAGATGGCTGTACTGGTAATCCAGCGGTGAAATCGCTCAGAGGACTTTCCAAACAGAAAGGCGCTGAGCATCACTAGGGGAGTGGTTGGCAGCACGGGAACAAAGACGCCCAGGGTGCCCAAACACAACGCAATCACTGCCAAGCAAAAGAAGAGTACTCGCATAGCCTATGCCCTGCTGGCATACTCCTTCTTCTCAACCTCGATGAAAATGTCGGCAATAACACCGTATGCCTTGCCCCAGGCATCCAGAATCTCGTCAGTAGCGGCATCTCCCAGCACTTCCTTGATGGCTCCCAGCAGGTGCTTTCCGATGATGGGATACTGCTCGGGCACCACCATGCAGTCGCAATGAACCTTTGCAATCTTCTCCACGGCGGGCATCAGTCTGCTCAGATCCTCAATGTTCTCGGCAGCTGCCAGTACGGTCATAGCGAGCGCCTTAGGCTGGGCACCGGACTCCTGCTTTGCCATGTTGAAGAAGGGCTTAATCTCAGGATTCTTCTCGAACATATTCTTGTAGAAGGTCTTGGTAATGGTCAAACCATGCTCACGGAGGGCAGGAACAGTACTCTTTACAATTTCAATTGTCTTTGCATCTAACATGATGAGCTCCTTTTGACAACACATTCACGTCGTCGCTGTTATTCTTCCATACTAGCACATTGCAAACAAATGTTCAACATACATACACTTTTTTCTATTTATTTTTCTTTCATTTTTTTGTATACTGGTTTATATATTTTAATTATTAAAAGGGGAAAGGAATGCAACTGTCAAAATTCTCTGACTATTCCTTCCGTGCCCTCATCTATCTTGGAAATAAAAGGGACACTCAGTGCACCGTAGATGAGCTGGCAGCAGAGCTAAACACCTCCACCCACCACATGAAAAAAGTGGTGCACAAGCTGGCAAACCTCGGCTATATCCAGTCACAAAAGGGGCGCAACGGGGGGCTGCGTCTTGGTATGGAACCAAAGGACATAAACCTTGGAACTGTACTTCAGTCCACCGAGGAAAACATGGGCATCATGGACTGCTTCTCTCAGCAGGACTGTCCCCTCCTCCATGGTTGCACCCTCAAGAGAATTGCCAACAGAGCCCTCGCTGCGTTTATTCAGGAATTCTCCAATCACACCCTGCAGGACTTGCTGTAACAGGTCAACAACTCACTGCGCTTCTCACCACAACAGTCCTGCAGCATCCCGACTACAACTTCTCCTGTGACCAGTCCACTGGCTCCTGCTCGTGCTCTACCGGCAGCATGCAGGCAGCGCCTTCCACCAAAATCTCCGCCCCACCGGAGAGGATGACCTGTTCCACCTCCCGCCTATTTCCCATGAAAAACACGATGTCGTTGTTCTCCAGCACGGTGGCTCCCCGGGGAGACACCAGCTTGCCGTGGCGCACGATGGAGGAAATCACCATGGAGTGGGGCAGCTGCAGGTCCATGAGCCGCTTTCCCACCAGGGGACTCTCCTGGTGAATCAGGGTGTCCACCACGTCAATGTCCGTGTGGTCCAGGGCAAAAAGCTCCAGCGAATAGGGGGAGTGAATCTGGGGCGGGATGGAAAGTCCCAGCTTCTTGGCCAGGAAGGACAGGGTGCCACCTTGCAGCAGGCAGGACAGGGCCACCACAAAGAACACGATGTTGAAAATCATGCCGTCTCCATCCAAACCCGCCGCAGCGGGATAGGTTGCTAGGATGATGGGAACGGCTCCCTTCAGACCGCCCCAGGAGATGAACAGCCGATCCTTGGTGGAGAACTTGAAAAAACTGGTGCACAGCCACACCGTCAGAGGGCGGGCCACAAAAATCAATGCAGCGGCCAGAATCAATCCTGAGCCCCAGACGCTCACCATGCTCTTGGGCACCACCAGCAGACCCAGCAGGAGGAAGACAACCATGTTGGCAAAGGTGGAGATGCCAGAGATGAAGTGGCTCAGTCCCCGCTTGAACACGAACTTGCTGTTGCCCATCCAGAAGCCTGCGAAGAAAACGGCGATGGTTCCGTTGGCCTTGATGAGATCCGCCACGCCGAAGATGGACAGCAGGGTTCCCACATAGAGTACGTAGTACATGGACTGGTTGGCGCAGCGGAACCGGTTGAACAGCCAGATGGCCACCCGACTCAGCACAGCCGCCACCAAAATGCCGCCGCCAAACTGCCACAGCAGCTGGACCACCAGCACCCCGAATTCAGCGGGGGCGGGAATGCCTCCCTGCAGCACCATGTTCACCATAAAAGTGGTCAGAAGGATGGCCATGGGGTCGTTGGCGGCGGACTCAATCTCCAGTGTGGAGGAGACGTGCTCCTTCACCGGCCGCTCCCGCATGATGTTCATGACAGCGGCAGCATCAGTGGAGGAGATGATGGCTCCAATCAGCAGGGAGTACAGCAGCTCCAGCCTCAGCAGCAGGTGCAGCAGCAGTCCCAAGGCTACGGCAGTGACGGCAACCCCCAGGGTTGCCAGGGTGATGGAGGGGCCGGCGTATTTTTTCAGACTGTCCTTCTTGGTGTTGAAGCCACTGTCAAAGAGGATGAACAATAGGGCGATGTTTGCCACATCCCGGGTCATGGCATAGTCATCCAGCTGGATGAGGTTCAGACCATCGGTGCCCGCCAGCATTCCGATGAGCAGAAACACCAGCAGCACCGGCAAGCCGAATTTGTTGCTTATCTTGGAGGCAAAGGTCCCCGCCACAATCAGCAGACCGAAAATCAGAATCAAGGTAGTGGACATGGCAACTCCTAGCAAATCAATATGAAATGACTATACCATTTTTTTTCCGCTTGCACAGTAGCATCCTGGAAGAATAGTGCAAGCGTTGCCGTTTTTTACTGAATTTTAACTTTTTTACCTATTTGTCTACATGAACAGCAGCAGACTCACCGCCATCACCATCATGCCGGAAATCAGGCCGTAGATGGAAAGATGGGCCTCGCCGTATTCTCGGGCAGAGGGCAAAAGCTCGTCCAGGGAGATGAACACCATGATGCCCGCCACCATGGAGAACACCACGCCGAAGGTCAGATCGTTCACAAAGGTCCGCAGCAGGGTGAAGCCCACCACCGCCCCCAAAGGCTCGCTCAAGCCCGACAAGAAGGAGTAGACAAAGGCCTTCTTTTTGCTACCGGTGGAAAAGAACACGGGGATGGACACGGCGATGCCCTCCGGGATGTTGTGGATGGCAATGGCCACCGCAATGGGTATGGCCAAGGTGGGCTCCTGCATTCCAGAGATGAAGGTGGCCAGTCCCTCTGGGAAATTGTGGATGGCAATGGCCAGGGCGGTGAAGACGCCGGTCCGCAGCAGCTTTGAATCCCTGGATGGAATCGGGCACACCTCGTTGCCGTTCTCGTCGATGTAGCACTCCACCCGCTTTATCTCGTGGGGATTGTCCCCCTCAGGAATGAAGCGGTCGATGAGGGCAATCACCATCATACCGGCAAAAAATCCAACCACGGTGAGCCAGCTGCCGCCCCGCTCCCCCAGCACCGCCACTAGGGATTCCCGTGCCTTGACGAAAATCTCGATCATGGAGACATAAATCATCACCCCGGCGGAAAATCCCAGGGAGACGGAGAGAAATTTCGTATTGGTTCGCTTGGTCAGCAGCGCCAGCAGACTTCCGATTCCAGTGGCAAGACCGGCGAAGAGGGTCAGCAGGAAGGCAAAAACGACTGAGTTCATGTATCAAGCATACTATTTTTCCTAAAAAAAATCACCAATACCACCCCAAGCAGGGTACGGTGTTCACATACAGTAATTGTACGCTCCCTCCAAACGCACCCACGGACAGGGCAGTCCCCCCTCGGCACCAATGAAGGGTATCGCTACAAGAACCACCATCCAGCCCCAGAGACCGGTATTTCCCATTGGGTCCGATTTGTGGTATACTGGTCATACCAGTTGGTTTAAAGGAGCAATGT
>CAMGSV010000199.1 GCA_946061495.1 uncultured Spirochaetales bacterium
CTCTCGGTTGACCCGTTGGCAGGGTGGGATGCACCTGAAGCATGAGTTTGCTTCCAAGGCACCCATCTTGGTATGTTTTACAATGATTTCGGCATTTAATTGCCATAGATTTTACGATTTTGTTTTAAGGAGTTGAATATGTTAGGAGTTATTTTGGTTGGTGTAGTTGCATTCTTGATCACTGCGAATCTAAATAGATAAAGGAGGATTTGTTGTTCGGTCTGTCCCAGCAATGCCGGGATGGACATCTGTATTTCTTTGCTGGGTGCTTCTTAAAATGGCAACTAGTGAGCTATTTGATTCCAGTATCTATGGAAACGTATTTTGATTATGGAGGATTTAGATATGGCTTACAACAACAATACTAAACGCAACAATCAAGGAAATCACAGAAATAATGGACAGCATTCCAGAAATAAAACAAGTGCTAAGTGTTCTCAGAAAAATGGACAGAAAAATAGTCCTGTACCTGCAACCCACTCTAATAACCGCTCTCTACAGGTATGTGGCAAAGGCAATCGTCACGTAAATTCCTCTGGTTATAATCCCAGAATTTTTCCTCCCAACCCTTCCTTTGGACAAATTAGTTATGACGGCAGATTCATTTTCACCAGTCGGCGGGGATGGGTGGTGTACAACCCCAATTACAAAAAATTTCATCAACAGAACATTAGCTTTCAACAGCACAATTCCTCGAATGACAACCGCAAGGTAGAGTACCAGGCTAACAACCACTATCACAACTGCGGCAACTCGTATCATGTGACAAAGAATGTGACAAACATTTCCAATTCCTACAACACCGTGGAAAAGAAGAAGAAAAAAAAGAAAAAGAAAAAGCACAACGAGACCACCACCCCAGTGATTTATCACTCTGAACCAGTGCATGAGTCTTCAGGAATCGGTAAGTACGTTGCGGCGGCGGCAGTAGGTGTTCTAGCAGCTCTCATAGTATAGTGGGCCCATCCACAGAGACAGTACTAACTTATCAGGTAGTACTGTCTCTGCCAGAAGATTACACTCAAATTCCTCATATTTCAACTTTAAAAATGGTAACAGAAATATTTTCTGATGCCAGTAATAGGTACAGAGGTTGACAGAAAAGTCGTCAAATCATGAACGGCTTATTCTAAAGGAGATACAATGAGAAACAACACAAACGGAATCGCTAACGTCGCATTTATCATTGATGGCTATTTTGGACTTACTTTGTACAAACATATTAAGCAGGTACTTGGCAAAACAATTGATTTTAACACCATCGTAAATTCCACCTGTGCCGAACTGGAAAGACGCATTGGCAAAAAATGTGTAGTACCTACAAATCTCCGGGTATATTACATGGGCAAGAATTTAGACAACCTCAATTCAACATGCAACAGATACGAGGAAAATCTTCAACTTGCAAGATTCGCAGCCAAAAGCAGACCTCTTCACGGTGGTAGGGAAAAAGGAATTGACACCATGCTCTACTCTGATGTTATCAAATGGGCTCAATCACATACTTTCGACTTTCTCGTTCTCCTGGCTGGTGATGCCGACCACGTAATCTTAGTACAAGATCTCAATGATATGGGAATTCCAACCCTTCTGCTATACGGCGAGATTATGACTAAAGGAAGAAAGACTACTGGATGTTCATCTGAGCTGAAGCAAGCTTGTTTTCATTCTATTAATCTGTTCAACCTGCTAAATAAAGCTGGCAACCGTCCTTCAGGCAATGCTACAATGTCAAGTAAGAGGACTAATCACATTCCCGCTACAGGTTTTCGTTCCCCCTCCCCTACACACAAGGCTGTGTTCCAGGCTACCCCTCGGAACAACTCCAATTTGTTGCAGAAAGTCCAGGCAACAGTGAAGCAAGTAATTGCGGAAAAAGAACAGTCTCAGGGAAGAAGGCTCGCTTTTGCATTTCAGTCACAAGTTGGAACCCAGTTGCAACGAAATGGAATCAATCTACCAGTTTCTCTTGGGGAATACCTTGCATCATATCCCAACATCTTTTTGGTCGGGACTCATCCAATAACTCAGGCAGCAACAGTATCGATTATACGAGGGAGGAATTTCAATTCAAATCGGTACTATTAATGAAAAAATGGTAACTACTGGCAATTCTGGAGCCAGTAGTAGATGAAAGGCTCACAGTAAAAGCCAGCAAAACAAAATAATTTTTTTGAGAGGAGATTTAAGCTATGAGAACTACAGGTAACTTCGTTTCTACAATTGTACAGGTAAACAAGATTGGACGCAGCTATGGATTTAGAAACGGTAGCCACTGGGCAGAAAAAGCCGTGAGACTCAACGAAATTGACCAAAAGCATTTCCTCCAATTTAAACGATGCTCCGAAATGTTCACTAAGATTCAAGGTATTTCCACCGATGAAATATCCGTTTCCTCTTCTCTCATTGCTGCTAGCAAGGAGTTTTTGTACTGCATCTCATGTTCACAGTTACGTAATGTGGTAAAACAGGAACCAAAATTGCCCACTGGAACCTTCCGAGCCTACATCAAGGAATTTCATTGGAAAGGGATAGACGGAGAACCATATGATTTTAAATTTGCAATAGTAAATAATGGTGATAATACCGATCCTGAATACACAATATATATCAATAATGCTCCTCATCTTTCCACCGCTTTGAATGATGTTCATCGCTTTCACATTCTCGGAGCTTCTGACAATCCATACATTTGCTGGGACACAGAGATTACCGCCTTCGATAAAGCAAATGCTGTCATGATTGTTTGGGCACAGAATTACAAAAAGGAACTTGACGAGGATAAAAAGCGGAATGGCTATGTCCATCCTCAAAAGAAAGCCCCATCTCGAAAACATGCCCTCCCCCATGGCACCTTCCGGAGCGAAGAATCTGTCAACGAAGAAGTTGCAAATAACAAACAAAAGGTAGTTTATATAGAAAAAAAAGTAATGCAGAAAATCATGAATATTCTCGGAAAACGCAAACCAGAACTAGGTGGAATGCTGGGATTCTCAGAAGAGCAGGATTTAGTGACTCATTTTGTATTCGACAAGTATGCTAAGGTCAACAGAGTAGAATACAACCCAAATACAAAATTTTTGGATACCGTCTTGAACGAAAAATGGAGTAAGGAAAACATTTATCTTGCCGGTTTTGTCCATAGCCATCCAGGGAATTTCAACCAATTGTCAATGGCAGATGTGGAGTATGCCACAAGAATTTGCCAGGAATTTGACATGGAACATCTGTTCATGCCCATTGTTACCAGTGCAACTGACTCTAAATCTTCTATCACAGGCTACATTGTCACCAATGATGGCCAGATACTCGACTGTGATATCGAAGTGATGGATTCCAGCATAACTGAAAACCATGAATGGGAGGATGTACCAGTGGAACTTCTTGAAGCTGCCCGCTCTGAGCTACAGGCTATGGCTCAACGCAAGAGCACCACTCCAGATCCCCTGTCACAAAATGAAACCTTTGCTAGAATCTCAACAACAGTTCCCCTTGATTACATGAAAGATTGTACCGTCATCGGAATTGGCTGTGGCGGTGCAAGAGGATTTTATGAAGATATGGCTCGATGTGGAGTGGGAAAATTCATTCTGATGGACGGAGATATCAGCAGTCGTTCCAATATTGCATCTCAGAACGGGTATATCAGTGAAATCGGAAAACCCAAGGCAAGTGTAGTAAAAGGTCGCCTCTGTGACATCAACGACAACCTCCAAATTGTAGCCATGGATCGCATGCTGGATGACTCTTTCTCCGATGAAGATTTCAGACAGACATTGGAGGGAATTGGTGCTATTCCCGAAAGAACCGTCATCTGTGGATTCACCGACAGTTTCCAAGCCCAGGCACGATGTCAAAAGCTGGCAAAAACATTCCGCATTCCGCTACTAGCAGCACAGCATCATGCCAATGGCGATTCCTCCGAAGTCATATACTGGTACCCAGGTGTCTCACGGTATTCCCAAGAAGAAATTCTTGCCCCTCGATACGAGGCCTATGCAAACGGGTTCAAGAATGATGTCACATCTGTTGGAAGCCCCATCTTTAACACAACACGATTGAACGCCCTGTGCGAGAAGATAGCTCTAGGGATACTCTTGTATCAAAGTGATGACCACAGTCGCTACACCAGCTTCCTAAGGTACAATCCTGACAGAAACCTGATTCTCATTCGGCAAAAATGTCTGGACTTTTCTAATTCTATGGTGGAAGGCTTCTTTGGACATAGAGCTGAAGATCATTTTGATGATGTAGTCTGGCTCAACCCACAAGTATTACTGTAGTTTTAGCAGGCACCACTCAAGAACTGACATGGAGGTCGATCTCGGGTGGTGTCCGCTTTTCTTTATTAAAAAAAGTAACTGACTCATGAAAATCATTTACCCTTCCTACCCCAAATATACACAGAAGAAATTATCTATGAAAAAACATATCAAATTTTGTAAAAAAAAACTTTACAAGAGGCATTTTATGCTATACACTGACTAAGGCAATCGTTCTTTGACACTGCGCAGACCTCCGCAAACCCCTAAAAAGGCCGA
>CAMGSV010000200.1 GCA_946061495.1 uncultured Spirochaetales bacterium
CTGCCTGTGTTTTTGTGCACTTAATCTCTTGTATTTCATTGACTTTCATCTTCCTGTTTCTGGAGATGCTAGTCAAGAACCTATGGATATAGCTACTGGTGATTCAGCATACTTTGTGGACAGTTCAGGGAGGCTCCAGAATAACTAAGCCTGACTTCTCCGAGTGGATCCCCGGAAAGAACTGACCGGTCCATCCTTTGTTGGAACGGATGCAACACCGGGATTCTACCGGATGGGATGATGAATGGTGGACTAAAAAACAAAAACAGGGGCGGACAACTAACCAGTTGTCCGCCCTTTTCATCTTGTTTCTCCCTCAATCTCACTTCTCGCCGTCCACTGTCTTGGGGAGAATCAGGTTCAAAAGGATTCCCACCACCGTGGCCAGGGCAATGCCGCCTAAGGAGAAGGTAAAGTCTTTTCCCACCTGGAACGGCAGGAGGCCACCACCGATCACAATCACCAGAATGACAGAGGAGATGGTGAGGTTCCGCTTGTCCTTGTAGTCAACGCCGCTTTCCACAATGGTCCGCAAACCGCTGGTGGCAATCAGGCCGTAGAGCAGCATGGAAATTCCTCCCATCACCGGTCCGAAAACCGCTATAGATTTTCAAGGCCAGCCTTATAGCGCTTCCAGCACCAGGTCGCCCATCTTCTTGGTGCCCACCAGTTTGCCGGCAGCCTTCACTGCCTCAAGGGCGGCACCTGTTCCGGCAATGTCACCAGTGCGCCAGCCAGCGTCCAGCACCTTTTCCACCGCCGCCTCGATGGCATCGGCCTCAGCGGAGAGACCAAAGTCATACCGCAGCATCATGGCACAAGAGAGGATGGTGGCCAAAGGGTTAGCCTTGTCCTGGCCGGCAATGTCGGGGGCGGATCCGTGGATGGGCTCGTAGAGGCCGGGGCCAGTTCCGTCCCCCAGGGAGGCGGAGGCCAGCATTCCGATGGAGCCGGTGATCTGGCTGGCCTCGTCGGAAAGGATGTCGCCGAACATGTTGCTGGTGGCAATCACGTCGAACTGGCCGGGGTTCCGCACCAGCTGCATGGCGGCATTGTCCACGTACATGAAGGAAAGCTCCACCTCAGGATACTGGCCCTTGAGGGCTTCCGCCACCTCGCGCCACAGGCGGCTGGACTCCAGGATGTTGGCCTTGTCCACCACGCAGAGCTTCTTGCGGCGCTTCATGGCGGACTCAAATCCCAGCTTCAGAATCCGCTCGATTTCTGGAGCGGTGTACTTTTCCGTGTCCCAGGCAGTCTGCTTGTCATCGCTGCGTCCCCGCTCGCCAAAGTAGATGCCGCCGGTGAGCTCCCGGACAATCAGCAGGTCAAGGCCGTCGCCCACAATCTCGTTCTTCAGGGGGCAGGCGTCGGAAAGCTGCTTGAACATCAGGGCGGGGCGCAGGTTTGCGTACACCTTCATGCCGCCACGGAGACCCAGCAGGGCCTTCTCTGGCCGCAGCTCACCGGGAACATTGTCCCACTTGGGGCCGCCCACCGCACCCAGCAGCACGGAGTCGCTGGCAAGACAGGTGTCCAGGGTTTCCTGGGGCAGGGGACCTCCGGTGGCATCGATGGCGGCACCACCAGCCAGCACAGTCTTGTAGGTAAACTGGTGGCCAAACTTGGCCGCCACCGCATCCAGTACACGAACACCCTCACGAACAATATCTGGACCGATTCCGTCTCCGGGAATCAGTGCAATCGTCTTTTCCATAAATAAAACCTCTCTGTCTCCGACGAGCTGGCTGTAGCCGCAATCCATCGGAGGAAAATGAATAAATACTGTAGTGCAACAGTATTCTTTAATAGTACTGGAAACCTCCATTCCTGTCTACTCTTGCGGATATGGCGGTTTTCTTCTAAAATATAGTGGCTGTCACGTTGGATTCCGTGGCTACCTGCGGATGAATTGGGGAGCGAATCCACCTGAAGGAAGGTAAACCAGAAAATGGAGGAAAAGGAATTGTCAGTACAGGAAGAAAACAAATCAAGCAGCCATGACAATCAGGACAGGGGCGAAAAGAAGCTCATGCGTTCCGGCAACAAGATGCTTCTGGGGGTCTGCGGGGGGATAGCGGAATTCTTTGGGGTGGATGCCACCCTCATCAGACTGCTGGTGGTGTTCTTTGCCTTGGCGGGCATTGGTGCCGGTATTGTGGCCTATCTCATTGCAGCCATCATCATGCCCAAATCTCCTCATTATCAATAAGCTTTCATGGTCACCAAGTCGCTGCACGGGGACTGTCCTGCCGCTGTGAAAAAAAGGCTCTCTGGAAAAACGCTGGTGCTGGGCTCCACCGTGGTGGATGTCATTGTAAAGGTGTCCCTGCTTCCCGCCACAGCCCAGGACGTGAACATCATCAGCCAGCACCACCAGTTGGGAGGCTGTGCCTACAATGTGGCCCATATCCTCACATTGGCGGGGGTTCCCCACCAGCTGTGCTCCCCCGTGGGCTGCGGAATGTATGGCGACTTTGTGGCCCGTTCCCTGGAGGAGCAGGAGATTCCCCTCTTTGCCCGGCTGGATGGGGTGGCCAACGGATGCTGCTACTGCCTGGTGGAGCCGTCGGGGGAGCGTACCTTCCTGTCCCACCATGGAGCGGAGTACCTGTTCCGCCGAGAATGGTTCACGCCATCGGTGCTGGCGGGTGTGGACTCCATCTACATCTGCGGGCTGGAGCTGGAGGAGGCGACTTCATCTGATCTGGTGGATTTTCTTGAGGAGCTGCGGCAGGGGGAGGCGTTTCGTCATCTCCAGGTTTTCTTTGCTCCCGGCCCCCGCATTACTTCCATCGATGGTCAGCTGATGGACAGGATGCTTGCCCTTGCTCCCATCATCCACTTGAATGAATCCGAGATACAAGGCTTTACCGGGGGGACGACCGTGGAGGAGGCTATGGAACGGTTGTGGCAACGAGCCAGGAATTCCGTGGTGGTGACCAGGGGAGCGCAGGGGGCCTGCTGCATCCATCAGGGGCAGATGCACTATATGGAAGGCTGCAAGGCTGTGGTGGTGGACACCATCGGCGCAGGAGATGCCCACATGGGTTCAGTCATTGCAGCGCTGCATCAAGGGCTGGAGCTTCCCCAGGCTGTTCGTCGGGCCAATGCGGTAGCGGCGGCAGTTGTGTCCATATCAGGAGCGAGTCTCACCCCGGAGGAGTACCACCGTGCCTTGGGGGCGGGTACATGAACCGATTCTTTCTTTTGCGTGTTGTTCCCATCATTGCTGCGTTGTCGGTATTTATTGGCGGGATGCTCCTTCTGCAGAATTCTAGGTTTTCTGGTTTGAGTAGTAAGGGTAATCCCTTCCATGGGACGGATCTGGAGGATTTCGACATGGAGGGTGCGTCAACAGCCAGACTGGTGTTGTCCGCCTTTCAACGGGCCTATCCTACCAAGGTTTCCGGCTCTGGCTACGATAAGCACCTGCAGGATTGGTTCATTGTGGTGGGGCAGCAGCGGTTCCTGTGGGCCAAGGGGCGAATCCTGCCTGAAAGCCTTTTCCTTTCGGGAGAAGAGGTTCCGGTGGAGCAATGGCGGCCGGTGGTGGATTATATCTATCCTCCGGAAGTGGCTGATCCAGCGACCTTCATCCAGGAAATCATCTCGGAGATCAGGCGAACCTCCCATCCAGATTTCAGAGCCAGCCAACCCTCCTATCATCTGGATTTTTTCGATGCCTTGTATGACGGCAAATATCAGGTCAGAATAGAACAGAACATCGTTTCCATGTCTTTTCTGGGCAGGAAGGTGAATGTTCACCGCGACATTATGCCGGCCCTGTCCCAAGTGGAGAAAAGGATTCTGGAGGAGGCCCCCCACAACCATGAGGTGAAGGACTTTGTGGCCACTATCAGCAGTGTGGATGGATATAACTGGCGGGAGATTCGTGACAGACAGGACCGGAGCTTCCACAGCTGGGGACTGGCGGTGGACATCATGCCCAAGGACTGGCAGAAAAAGAACATCTACTGGAGTTGGATCAGTGACTTTGATTCGGATTGGATGCTGATTCCCCTGTCGCAGCGCTGGATGCCTCCGAAGGCCGTGGTGGACATCTTTGAGCAGCATGGCTTTGTGTGGGGCGGCAAGTGGATGCTGTGGGACACCATCCACTTTGAGTACCGCCCCGAGCTGCTGATTCTACAGGGGAGCTTTTGAGCATGAGCGTGGTTATTTTGTGCTCATGGTCATGACACCGCTCCAGTCGCTGGCAGGCGGTGTCTTGATGAACTTCTGGCACCGCTCCACAAAGACATCGGGAGTTTTGTCCTGCGGGTTCAGCTGGCCGGCCTTTTTGAACAGAGCCATGGCCTGCTGGAAATCCCGCTGCAGATACCGGTCCAGAGCCTGATGGAAGATCTCCACGGACTCCTTCTCCTCCTCCGTCATTTCTGATACAAATCCCATGATGTTGTAGAGCTGCACCGGCTTTTCGATTCCCATGACCCGCACCCTGTCCAGCCGCCGAGCCAGCAGTTTCCCTTGATGTTCCCCGCTGTTGGCTTCGG
>CAMGSV010000201.1 GCA_946061495.1 uncultured Spirochaetales bacterium
ACGCTTCTTCTTGGAGTTGTCGAAGAGGGCGTCAACAGCCTCCTGCAACATACGCTTCTCGTTCCTGACGATAATGTCAGGAGCAGAAAGCTGCATCAGCCGCCGAAGTCGGTTGTTTCTATTTATTACACGACGATACAGGTCATTCAAATCGGAGGTGGCAAACCGTCCACCATCCAGCTGGACCATAGGCCGCAGTTCAGGCGGGATGACAGGAATTACATCCAGAATCATCCAGGAACACTTATTTCCAGATGAACGGAAATTCTCCACCAACTCAATTCGCTTCAGGAGACGCCTGTCATTCTTGGCATTCTTCTCCTCCATTTTGAGGCGAAGCTCCGCTGCCAGCGCATCAAGATCCAAGCCTTCCAGCAAGGTTTTGATCGCCTCGGCACCCATGCCAGCAGTAAAGGCACCACCATACCGCTCCTGATACTCCATGTACTCATCTTCTGTCAGGAGCTGCATCTTTTCAAGGGTTGTATCACCGGCATCAATGACGATGTACTGCTCGTAGTGCAATACGGCCCGCAGCTCCTTCTGCTGCAAATCCAGCAATGCACCCATTCTAGAAGGAGTTGAACGATAGTACCAAATATGGGCTACAGGAGCTGCCAGCTCAATGTGTCCCATACGCTCTCGTCGAACCTTGAAGTGGGTTACCTCAACACCACAACGGTCACAAACGACACCCTTGTAGCGGATTGACTTGAACTTACCACAAAAGCACTCCCATTCCTTGGTCGTACCAAAGATACGCTCACAGAAAAGACCATCCTTCTCCGGCCTCAGAGTACGGTAATTTATTGTCTCAGGTTTTTTTACCTCACCGTATGACCAAGCACGGATCACATCTGGTGAGGCAAGTTTTATCATCAAACTGTCAAAATCTTGAATATCCCGCATGAAATCTCTCCTATGACTCGAAGTCGGAACCTATCTTGTTGATCATATCCTCATCACGCTCTGTAAGGGGTATCTGCCTACCCTTCGCATCGTAAATTGTAAGATCAAGGGCCAGACCACGCAACTCCTGTACCAGAACGTTGAAGGATTCCGGCACACCAGCCGCTGTGGAAGGCTCTCCCTTCACAATGGATTCGTAAATCTTTGTACGACCGTTCATATCATCAGACTTGATGGTAAGAAGCTCCTGCAAGGTATTAGCAGCACCGTATGCTTCCAGTGCCCATACCTCCATTTCTCCCAGACGCTGACCACCAAACTGAGCCTTTCCTCCCAACGGCTGCTGGGTAACAAGGGAGTACGGTCCTGTGGAGCGGGCGTGCATCTTGTCGTCCACCAAGTGGTGGAGTTTCATAAAGTAGATGACACCAACAAACACATCATTCTTGAAGGGCTCTCCAGTACGCCCGTCGTACAATGTTGCCTTAGAGTTGGGATTGAAGCCAGCCTCAACCAATTTTGCAGAAATCTGCTCATTGGAGGGAGACTGGAATACCGGAGCCTCATACCACTCATCCAGATACTTTCCTGCCAGCCCCAACTCGGACTCCATAATCTGTCCAATGTTCATTCGGGAAGGAACACCGAGGGGATTTAGGCAGATATCAAGCGGTGTACCGTCCTCAAGGTAAGGCATATCCTCAACAGGTAGGATGCGGGCAACGATACCCTTGTTTCCATGGCGTCCGGCCATCTTGTCACCCTCACGCAGCTTTCGCTTTGTAGCGATGAGAACCTTTACCACCTCGTCCACTCCGGGATTGAGGTCGTTACCCTCAACACGGCGCAGACGCTGCACCTCGATAATTGTTCCCTCAACACCGTGGGGAACACGCAATGATGTATCCCGAACTTCCTTTGCCTTCTCACCAAAGATTGAGTTCAACAGCTTGAACTCAGGCGAAGTCTCAGTCTCACTCTTCGGGGTTGTCTTTCCCACCAGGATGTCTCCAGAACGAACAACGGCACCAACACGGATGATGCCCTCCTGATCCAGATTCTCCAATGAATGCTCACTCGTATTGGGAATATCACGGGTTATCTTTTCCGGTCCCAATTTTGTCTCACGAATCTCTGTTGAATACTCCCTGATGTGGATAGAGGTAAACATATCCTCTTTTACCACACGCTGAGAAATCAGGATGGCATCCTCGTAATTGTATCCATTCCACGGTACAAATCCTACGAGAATATTCCGTCCCAGGGCAAGCTCACCATTGAAGGTGGCTGGACCGTCGGCAAGAACAGTCCCCTTCTCAACTTTCTGGCCTAACTCCACTACAGGGCGCTGGTGATAACAAGTATCCTGGTTTGTCCGCTGGTACTTCAGCAGCTGGTAGATATCCAGAACACCATCGTCCTTCGCCTCGTCAGGCCTAATACGAACCTCGTCGGCAGCAACGAAGACAACCTCACCTGCCCGCTTTGCCTTGATAAGAACACCTGAATCATAAGCACACTTTCCTTCCATACCGGTTCCAACACGAGGTGGCTCGGGGAACAGCAGTGGAACAGCCTGACGCTGCATGTTTGAACCCATCAAAGCACGGTTAGCATCGTCATGCTCCAGGAAAGGAACCAATGCAGCGGAGACAGAAATAACCTGTTTGGGAGAAACGTCCATATACTGGACATCCTTCGGTGAACGAGTAGTATAGTCACCCTGGTGACGGCAGGAAATCTGCTCTGTGGCGAAGGTTCCGTCATCCTTCAAGTTCACGGAAACCTGTCCAATATAGTACTTATCCTCGTCAATGGCAGAGAGATAGTCAATCTTATCCGTTGCCCTTCCATCCACAATCTGACGATAGGGAGCCTCCAAGAAGCCATACTCATTGACCCGTGTATAGATGGCAAGGGACACGATCAAGCCGATGTTTGGACCTTCAGGAGTCTCAATAGGACACATACGTCCGTAATGAGTATAGTGAACGTCACGGACCTCAATTCCTGCACGGTCACGGGAAAGACCACCTGGACCCAATGCGTTCAAACGTCGTTTATGAGTCAACTCTGCCAAGGGGTTAACCTGATCCATGAACTGTGAAAGCTGACTGGAACCAAAGAATTCCTTGATGGAGGCCACGATGGGCTTGATGGAAATCAAATCCTGGGGCTTCATGGTCTCCGTCTCCTTCAAACTCATACGCTCCTTTGCAATGCGCTCCATGCGGCTGAAGGCAGTCTTCAACTGACCCGTCATCAACTCACCAACAGAACGGATACGACGATTTCCCAAGTGGTCAATATCGTCAATCCTTGCGTCACCAACGTACACCTTGATAAGGTACTTCATGGTGGAGATAATATCCTGCATTACGAGGGTATGATCCTCAATGTTATCCTTGTAGTCAAATTTCTTGTTGAGCTTGTAGCGACCTACCAATCCCAAGTCGTAGCGACGGCTTGAAAAGAACTGTGAAGTAAGATCCTTCTCAGCAGCCTCGACGGTAATAGGATCACCGGGCTGCATTACAGTATAGACAGCAACCAACGCATCCTCTTTGGTAGGCTCGTCGGAGTCATAGCCGTCCTTTGCAAAACGAATCTCTTCTGTTTCGAAACAGTTGACAATCATTTGTGAACTAAGAGAGGGGTCATCACTATCGGATCCAAAACGAATCAAAGTCAACTCAGAAACATTGCGCAGCACCAGCTCATCAATATCGTGAAGATGGATTTTGTGTCCAGCACGGAAGAGCTTTACAGACTCCCCGCTCTCCTCGTCTGTTACGAAAACAGCAGAGGCCAGAACACGACCCAGCAGCTTCTCCTTGCTTTCGGCAGTATTCTCAAATGAAATGGTCTCGGTGTCGTAGAAACAGCGGATAATCTCCTCACGAGTGGACAAGCCCAAAGCACGCAGGAAAATTGTACCAAGAATACGCTTTTTCCGATCTATCTTGGCATAAATAAGCTCTTTCTTTTGATCTATTTCAAATTCCAGCCAGCTTCCCCGGTAGGGAATGATGCGGCTGCTGTAAACATCCTTCTCATGACTAAAAATGACACCAGGTGAACGGTGAATCTGGGAGACGACAACACGCTCGGCACCATTGATGATGAAGGTACCACGATCGGTCATCAGGGGAATATCTCCCATATATATATCCTTCTGACGGAATTCTCCCGTCTGGAACACCAAGTTGATACGAGCCTTGAGAGGAACAGCATAGGTGAGTCCCTTCTGCTTGCACTCATGCTCGCTAAATTTTATGTTCTCCTCATCGAGCTCATAGTATTCGTACTCGAGGGTCATGTCACCATTGGGACTTTCAATGGGAAAAGTGGAAGAAAATACTTCCTGGAGTCCTTGTTCCTCCAGCGCTTCATGATTGTCCAGTTTTTCCTTCTGCAAAAAACCTTCGTATGATGAAAGCTGGATATCGATGAGATTAGGCAACTCCATAAAGTTCTGGATGTTTTTGCCAATATACTGACGATTGATCGTCCGGCTCTTTGCGAACATCAAATCCCCCCTTGACTGATGTGTCTACTAAACAGATATAGCCACCGAGCAACACTCGTCTCCCGGCGGCGTGCG
>CAMGSV010000202.1 GCA_946061495.1 uncultured Spirochaetales bacterium
GACATATAAAGGCTGCCCTGAACAAGTGCACCAGCATTATCGCCGCCAGCCAGTTCATCAAGAAGGACATGGTTGCCCTGGGAGTTGCCGCCGACAAGATCCACGTGGTTCACAATGGCATTGACCACAGCCTCTTCTACCCCCGTGGGGAGCTGGAGGGAGACATTGTGGACATCAAGCCCTTCGCCATCAAGCGGCCCTACTTGATTTACGCTTCTCGTCTCCAAAATCACCTGAAAAAGCACATAGAGTTGATTCGTGCCTTCTCCCTGTTTAAGGAAAAGACTGGCTTGCCCCATCGGCTGGTGCTGGCAGGAAGCGCCGACGCCTATTCCCAGCAGGTGCACCAGGCAACGGCGGAGTCTCCCTATGCCTCGGACATATTTCTGACGGGGTACTTTCCCCACGAGAACCTGCCACAGCTGTATTCCAATGCGGATGCCTGTATCGTCCCTTCGGTGAACGAAGGGGTGGGGCTGCCGGTGCTGGAGGCCATGGCCTGTGGCATTCCCGTTGCCTGCGCCAAGGAAGGCGCCCTGCCGGAGATAGCCGGTGTCCACGCCCTGTACTTTGACCCGGACAATGGGGAGGAGGCAGCCAGAGCCTTGGAGCAGATTGTCAGCGACCAGACTCTGAGGGCAAAACTGGTGGAGGGCGGCCTTGACTGGACCCGCCGTTTCTCCTGGGAGCGCACTGCCACCAAAACCCTGGAGGTACTTCTGTCCGCCGCCAAGGGGTAGAGCTTCCATTTGGTGCTGCAGACGAAAAAAGCCACGAGAGCATCTCGTGGCTTTTTTGTTCGTTTGTGTTCACCTGCTGCAGATGGAGGCGTGCTATCAGGCTGTCTTCTGGCCCTCCAGCAGGTTGGTGGCCTCCACCTTGTTGCTCTCCACCATCTCCTTGGTAATGGTGAGGGTGCGGCGGCCGGGAATGGAGGGAATTTCGAACATAACGTCCAGGAGCATCTTCTCCACAATGGCTCGCAATCCACGGGCACCAGTCTTGTGACGGATGGCAGTCTCGGCAATGGCGTCAATGGCGCCGTCACTGAACTCCAAGTCCACATTGTCTATAGCAAAGGAGGTCTGGTACTGCTTGGTGATGGCGTTCTTGGGCTCGGTGAGAATCATCTTCAGATCCTCCTTGGTGAGTTCCTTCAAGGCCACCGAGATGGGCATACGTCCGATAATCTCAGGAATCAGTCCGAACTTCACCAGGTCGTCGGGAATCACCTTGTTCAGCAGGTCTGCCTTGGCGTCCTCATCCATGTCCTTGGTGGTGCTGCCGAAGCCCATGGTGCGATCCGCCACACGGGTCTCGATGATGCTGTCCAGTCCTACAAAGGCACCACCACAGATGAACAGGATATTGGTGGTGTCGATCTCCAGCATCTCCTGGTTGGGGTGCTTGCGTCCGCCCTGAGGGGGGACACTGGCCTTTGTTCCCTCGATGATCTTCAGCAAGGCCTGCTGAACACCCTCGCCGGACACGTCACGGGTGATGGAGGTGTTCTCGGACTTGCGGGCAATCTTGTCGATCTCGTCGATGAAGATGATGCCACGCTGGGCTGCGGCAATGTTGCCGTCAGCGGCATTGATGAGCTTCAGCAGCACGTTCTCCACATCCTCACCCACGTAGCCAGCCTCAGTGAGGGTGGTGGCGTCGGCAATGGCGAAGGGAACCTTCAGCCGCTGGGCCAAGGTCTTTGCCAGCAGGGTCTTTCCAGAACCCGTGGGACCAATCAGCAGGATGTTGGACTTTTCCAGCTGCACATCGTTGTCGGCAGTCTTGGGCATGGCCATCCGCTTGTAGTGGTTGTACACCGCCACCGCCAGAGCCTTCTTTGCATAGTCCTGACCCACAACATATTGATCCAGATATTCCTTGAATTCCTTTGGTGTAGGGACATCCTCCAGTTCGATGGGCTCCAGCTCCAGCTCCTCGTCCTCCAGAATACTCTGGCAGACGGCCACGCACTGGTTGCAGATATAGATATTGTCGGGACCCGCCACCATGCGGCGGCTCTGTTCGGCTGGCTTCCCGCAGAATGAGCAGAACTGACCGTTATTTTTTCGTGCCATGTTCCCTCCGTGGCAGAATCTGGTCCACGATACCGTATTCCAGTGCCTCCTGGGCTGACATGTAGAAGTCCCGCTCCATGTCGGCCTCCACCACGTCGGCAGCCTTGCCAGTGTGGGAGGCGAAGTAGTCGATGGTGAGCCGCTTCAGCCGGATGATTTCCTTTGCCTGGATGGAGATGTCGGTGGACTGCCCCTGGGCGCCTCCCCAAGGCTGGTGAATCATCACCCGGGAGGAGGGGAGGGCAAATCGCTTGCCCGGTGTTCCGCTGGCCAGGAGGATTGCTGCCATACTGGCGGCCTGTCCCAGACAAATGGTCTGGGTGTCGCACTTGATGGACTGGATGGTATCATAGATGGCCAGCCCGGCAGTGACAGAGCCACCCGGTGAGTTGATGTACAGACTGATGTCCTTCTCAGAATTCTGTGAATCTAGGAAGAGAATCTGTGCCACCACCAGGTCGGCGCTCATGTCGTTTATCTCCCCATCGATGAAGATGATTCTGTCTTTCAACAGACGGGAATAGATGTCGTATGCTCGCTCATGTCCACCGGACTGCTCCACAACCATGGGCACCATGGTATTCATTCGTTCATTCATTACTTGTCCTCATTGACCAAGGCAGTTTATCGCTTGAACAGGTCTGCAAAGGCCATCTTGTCACCTGTGGTAATCGTTACCTGGCCGAACAGCTCCTTGTACAGCTTTTGTTCCTTGGTATCATCTATAAGATACTCTTTTGAACGGGGATCCGCATAGTGTTTTTTCACCTCTTCAACGGAAACTCCTGATTTTTCGGCAATGCTTTCTATCTCCTGCTCGATTTCCTCGGGAGTAACGGTGATGTTGCGGTCCTTCAGCAGGCTTTCCACGATGATGCGGCTCTTCAGCATCTTCTCGGCATCGCCAGTCCACTCGGTGAGCATGGTCTCCTTGCTCTGTTCGCTGGATGCCACCAGCTTGTCCAGCTGCTCAGGAGTAGTGCCGAACTGCTGGGCCATCATGCGCCAGCGGTGGTCAAGCTCAGCCTGAACCATTGACTTGGGCAGGTCGAAGTTGTACTTCTCCACCAGCTGCTCCAGCAGGGAGTCGGACTTGAGCTCATTGATGCGGCGCTCCCGGAGAGCCTCCATATTGCGCATGATGTCAGCCTTCATGTCCTCAAGGGTCTTGTACTTCTCATTCACGTCCTGGGCCAGCTCGTCGTCCAGGTCGGGAAGGTTGCGGACCCTTAGTGCGGTGAGAGTAACCTTGATCTTCTTGGTGGTCCCTGCCAGATCCTTGTCCTCAAAGTCATCACTGTATGTCTTGGTGATTTCCTTTGTCTCGTTCTTTTTCATGCCGATGATGTCGTCATCGAACTTGAAGATGTTCTGGCCGCTGCCGATGGTGAACACAAAGTCCTGGCGCTGGGTTCCCTCCAGCTCGGTGCTGTCCTCTGCCAGCTCGCAGTAGTTCACAGTGGCGATGTCATCCTTTGCGGCAGCCTCGTCATCCTTCTTGTCCAGAACCATGGCGTTGCGCTCGCGAATCTGCTGCAGTTCCTCCTTCAGCTCGGCCTCGCCAACCTCCACTACCGGCTCCTTGATGGTGATGCCGTCAAGGCTCTCGATTTTGACGGTGGGGAAAACATCGTAGGTGATGGAGAAGGTCAGATCCTTTGTCACGTCCAGTACGGGAGCCTCCTCCATGGTGGGCTGTGCGTAGGGCAGTGGTTTCTCCTCGATGGACTCGAAAACCTCTCCAAGAGCCTTTTCAATCAGGTCGGAGGCAGCCTCTGCCTTCAATGCCTCGCCATATTTCCTCTCCAGGACAGAAATGGGTACCTTTCCCTTGCGGAAGCCAGGAATCTGAATGTTCTTGGCATACTTTGTGATGGACTCGTTATAGCTTGCGGCCACGTCCTTCTTTGCAATGGTAACTGTCAGCTTTACCGCTGAATTCTCCAGTTTAGTGATTTCGTTGGTTACTTTCACGGCTGGTTTCCTCATGATAAAAAATATTGGCAGTCAGAAGGCTGCCTATCAGTTCATGCTGGTCCGCACACGGCCTGCAATAAGCTGCAAATAAAAAAGGCGATTCAGATTACTCCGAATCGCCTTAGAGCGGGAAACGGGAGTCGAACCCGCGACATCGACCTTGGCAAGGTCGCGCTCTACCACTGAGCTATTCCCGCAAGATTTCGTAGGGCTAAAGCACTGCATCCCTGATCACGCACCTTGAAAGGATGCGAGAGAAGGGACTTGAACCCTTACGCCTAGGGCACCAGATCCTAAGTCTGGCGTGTCTGCCAATTTCACCACTCTCGCCCGTATTGGGTATCGGTGTTTAACCTCTCGACGTTCAGTAATTTATCACAGCGAATATTTTTTGTCAACAGGTTGAAGCTTTTTTTTTGGA
>CAMGSV010000203.1 GCA_946061495.1 uncultured Spirochaetales bacterium
CTGCTAGGCTTGCCTTAATTTGGCTTTCGTGGAGATAGAGACTGATGCTGTCCTGTTGTACATTGAATGGATAATCCGCATTGCCTTGATTGTGCATGTTGTAATCCTTGCCTATCACTATCAGATTCTTGCAAAATTATACAGCATAATGCTGACAATGACAATGATGGTTTAGTAAAAAATAGCGTTTCCCCCTCCCTTGACACGGTGGGCCAAGGGATATATCTTCTATAATTATACCAAGAAAAGGGGTGATTATGTCTGTCATGCAAAAAGATATGACCATTGAGCAGAAGGAGCGGTTGGAGACCATCCGCCACAGTACCTCCCACGTTATGGCGGAGGCTGTATTGAAGTTATTTCCCGGTTCCAAGGTGGCCATCGGGCCTTCCATTGAGAACGGCTTTTATTATGATTTTGAGTTGACCCGCCCCATCACCCAGGAGGATTTGCCCGTCATCGAAAAGGAGATGCGGAAGATTCTTTCCAGCAACAAGGAATTCCAGCGGAAGGAGCTTTCTCGGGAGGAGGCAAGGGCCATGTTTGCAGACCAGCCCTACAAGCTGGAGCTCATTGACGGTCTGCCAGAGGATGCCACCATTTCCATCTACAACCAGGGTGACTTTACTGACCTGTGTCGTGGCCCCCACGTGTGCAGCACCAAGGAGATCAACGCCCAGTCCTTCAAGCTGATGAAGACAGCGGGAGCCTACTGGCGGGGCGACGTGGAGCGGCCCATGCTGACCCGCATCTACGGCACTGCCTGGGAAAAGCCCGCCGACTTGAAGGCATACTTGGATATGCTGGCGGAGGCTGAGCGCCGCGACCACCGCAAGCTGGGCCGTGAGATGGACCTCTTCCACATCGACGAGGACAATCCGGGAGAGATTTTCTGGCATCCCAACGGCTGGATGATCTACTCCATCATCCGGGACTACGTGCGGGAAAAGATTCGCAAGGACGGCTATGTGGAGGTGAACACACCTTTCGTGATGCCCCGTTCCCTGTGGGAGCGTTCCGGCCACTGGGCCAAGTACAAGGAGAACATGTTCATCACGGAAAGCGAGAAGCGACTTTTCGCCCTGAAGCCCATGAACTGTCCCGGCCACGTGGAGATTTTCAAGAGCCGCCTGCGCTCCTACAAGGATCTTCCCCTGCGTATGGCGGAATTCGGCTCCTGCACCCGCAACGAGGCCTCCGGAGCGCTCCACGGCATTATGCGTGTCCGTGGCTTTGTGCAGGACGACGCCCACATCTTCTGTACCGAGGAGCAGATTCCCTCCGAGGTGAAGAAGTTCTGCCACCTGCTGAAGGACATCTACAAGGACTTTGGCTTTGGCGACGACAAGATTTCTGTGAAGTTCTCCACCCGGCCAGAGCTGCGTGTCGGTGATGACGCCACCTGGGATCGGGCCGAGGCTGCTCTGGCAGAGGCCTGTACTCAGGCGGGTCTTGAGTACACCCTGCAGCCCGGTGAGGGGGCCTTCTACGGCCCCAAGCTGGAATTCACGCTGGTGGATGCCCTGGGCCGTGAGTGGCAGTGTGGTACCATCCAGGCTGACTTCCAGCTGCCCGCCCCCGACCGCCTCAACGCCGAGTACGTGGGCGACGACAATGCCAAGCACAACCCCGTGATGCTGCACCGGGCCGTCCTTGGTTCCTTGGAGCGGTTCATCGGCATCCTCATCGAAAACTTTGCCGGTGCCTTCCCGGCCTGGCTCCACTACCAGCAGGTGGCGGTGATTCCTGTGGCGCCCGCCTTCAACGACTATGCCCAGAAGGTGGCGGCTTCCCTGGAGGAGGCTGGCTTCCGTGCTGAGGCTGACTTGAGCAACGACCGCATGAACGCAAAGATTCGTCTTGCCCAGACCCAGAAGATTCCCTATATGCTGGTGGTGGGAGAGAAGGAGGAGGCCGACCAGGCTGTTGCCGTCCGTTTCCGTGATGGCCGCCAGCAGCAGGTGATGAAGCTCGCCGACTTCACCGCCTATCTGCAGGAAAATGTTTCCAAGCATTCGGTGGAGCTGTAGGGGAGTGTTCCGAAGCCGCTGATGCAGTTCAGCATACAAGGGCCTGACCTTGACGTGATGTTCACCTCAAGGTCAGGCCTTTTCTTTTGGAGATTGCTTTGCAGGTGGTGTGTCCCGACGTGCAGCAGAAACCTTGTTGTAGGGATTGGTGCTAGCTCAGCTGGGCTCCGATGGTGGACAGGTTGACGGCGATGAAGCCGCTGCGGGCTGTCTTGTAGAAATCCGTCTCCTCCCAGCCGGCGTAGAGGGTGTTTCCCTGAATGGTGAATTCTCCGTAGGAAAAGCCCGCAGGAAGCTTTGGCAGCCGGAATGCAATCACGCCGTCGGCTGGTGTCTGGGCATCATCTCCACCCAGCAGCAGTGACTTGGTGATGTAGACGGTACCATCGGAAAAGAGGGCTGCGGCCCCGACTGTGGACAGGAAGCCCCAGCCTTGGGCCAGATAACCACCGGCGGGAGACTGGTTCCTTGTGTTGTCGTAGAGCACTGGTGCCAGCTTTCCCTCCTCACGGCAGGAAAGATAGAACTCAAAGCTTTCCGGCACCTGGGCAAAGAGCTGCTGGAGAGGAGCTGGTGCGTCCTTCAAGGGTGCGGGCTGCTGGGCCTGGCGGAAGCTGTCAGCATCGATTTCCTGGGTGGGAATCACCTGGTTTGTGGCGTCCGGAATGGCGCCATCCTTGTCCAGCGCCTGGAAGGTGAGGTAGGTGAAGTTCACCACATCGTCTCGCAGGGTCTTCACCGCACCAATCCAGATGTCGTTCCGGGGGATGATGCTGGTGAGTTGGGCGTCCAGGGGCAGGTTCATGTTGCCGTAGGTGAGCACGGGGGTACAGAGCTTCTGCTGGCGGTCGTAGCGCACCAGCAGGGGACGGGCAAAGGCTTCGTCCTTTGTCTTGGCCTGGCCGTCGATGGAATTCTGGCCCTGCTGGTTGAAGTGGGTGTTCTTGTACAGATGGAAGACCGGCCCGTCTTCGGTGAACAGCAAGGTGTCCGCCGTCACCTGATCAAAGAGCATGACGTCACGGAACAGCTCGGGCTTTCCAGTGGTAAAGTCCAGGATGCCCAGCCGGTTCACCAAGGCACAGTTGTCGGCAGTGTTGTTGCCAGCGGCGGAGATGCGTATGGCCTCTGTCCAGGGCTTTGCCGCCACCTCAGGAGCCTGCTGTGGCAGCTGGATGGGATAGAATCCCCGTTGGGTAAAATAATACCACTGGTGGGCCTTTAGCTTTGTGATTTCCTGGGGTTTCTGCCCCTTTGACCCGCCGCAGGATGACATGAGGATACAGATACAAGTTACAAGGATGCCAAAACGGTGCCTGAAAGGTTTCATTGTCCTTCAGTGTACCTTTCAATGCCCGTTGTGACAAGTGCCGGTTTCTGGTTTTTTCTGGTAAAAAGGATGAATATTTCGTCGCCTATGAGAAATGCGTTCTCGCTATGAATGCGGTAATCCCCGTGAAGGGGTGCGGTGAGCTGGAAAGAATCGAGTTCCGAAATTTGTTCCGTGGCCCCCGGTTCTACGAGAGTTTTTTCCGTGGAGATGAATCCTAGTGGAATGTAGCGGTAGTAGATTCTCTTCTGTGTGACGTGAGGGCTGTCTCCCTGTTCTGTTGGCTGTTCCCCCATGGCAATGTCCCCCAGAGGAATCCGGAATGCAGAATGTTGCCTGATGCTTCTGGTGGCGGCAGTACCCTGCAGTATGGCATCCTTCAAGAGTTCGGCTTGCAGGAACCAGGGGCTGAATGCCGTACCCTTGTCAACTGCTTTCTGTGCCAGTTTCTCGGCCTGCTGTGTCCCCACTTATCGTATAGTCCGAGCCTTGGGCAAGTGTCAGACCGTTCACGTCTACCACCAAAATGTCGCTAGTTGCTGGAGTCGCTCCTATCGCCACGGTGGTCTGGTTTTCAGTCGTCGTGGTCGTCACATATTCAAGGCGTTTGTAGTAGCAAGACAAATTTTGCCTTATATCCTCCTTCTGGGCTTCTGTCAAGTCGTTATAGGTGAACGTGTCGCCCTTCGGACCTTGTGGACCTGTTGGTCCTTGAGGACCAGTGCTTCCTTTGCTTCCATTCTTCACCTTGAAGGTTGATGTGGTATTATCTGTCTTGGTAACAGTGATGATATTCTCTCCAGCATCAGCAGAAGAGGTTGTGGTCTGTACTACACTTTTGATGCCGATACCTTGCGGACCTGTCGCTCCCGTGTCTCCTTTAGGACCAGTTGCACCAGTTGCGCCGGTATCACCTTTAGGTCCTTGAGAACCTTTAGAACCGTTCTTGACATTGAACTTTGAGGTCGTCCCGTTACTTAGAGTAACGGTTACAACGTTTGTTCCTGCATCAGCGGTTGATATTGTAGTTTGTTCAACTTTAAAAACA
>CAMGSV010000204.1 GCA_946061495.1 uncultured Spirochaetales bacterium
AATGGATGTTTTAATTATTTCACGGGAATTTGTATTTGTCAAATTAAATCTTATTTACTTCTTTGTAATTATTAAAGTTAAAGAAAGGTTGATTAAACTCTCGTCTTTCTTTCTTACACGGAAAGGTGTGGCGGGTAGGGGTTCGCCTCCAGCGGCAGGATGATTCGTGCGGAGGGTGCATACACCAGTCCCCGATTGCTCTGGGTCGGGGTTCGTTCATTCCTTGTCTTTTTCCTTCAATTTGTTGTATAGTGAAACTATCTCCACACAAGGCAAGGAAGGTCATGGCCTACATAAAGAACATCTTCGACAAGAATTTCATCGAGTATGCCAGCTACGTCATCCGGGACCGGGCCATCCCCGACATTGAGGACGGCCTCAAGCCGGTGCAGCGGCGCATCCTCCACACCATGTTCGCCATGGACGACGGACGCTACAACAAGGTGGCCAACGTGGTGGGGGAGTGCATGAAGTACCATCCCCACGGCGACGCCTCCATCGGTTCGGCCCTGGTGGTGCTGGCCAACAAGGAGCTGTTCATCGACAAGCAGGGGAACTTCGGCAACCTGTACACCGGGGATGGGGCTTCCGCCCCCCGTTACATCGAGTGCCGTCTCAAGCCCCTGGCGAAGCGGGTGCTCCACAATCCGGCCATCACCCAGTATGTGCCCTCCTACGACGGCCGCAACAAGGAGCCGGTGGTGTTTCCCGCCAAGCTGCCGGTGGTGCTGGTGACGGGGGCGGAGGGCATTGCTGTCGGCATGTCCACCAACATCCTGAGCCACAACCTGAAGGAGGTGATCCAGGCGGAGATTGCCTGCCTCAAGGGGGAGGAATTCCACCTGTACCCGGACTGTCCCACCGGCGGCCTCATCGACGTGTCCGACTATCAGGACGGCCTGGGAAAGATTGTCACCCGGGCCAAGCTGGACACCAAGGACCCCAAGCGGATTGTCATTCGGGAGCTGCCCTTCGGCTCCAATTCCGAGCGGCTGACGGAATCCATCGTGCGGGCCGCTAAGAACGGCAAGATCAAGGCCACCGCCGTCACCGACTTCACGGCGGAGAAGGTGGAGATTGAAATCAGGCTCCAGCGGGGGGTCTATGCCGAGGACGTGGTGCAGACCCTCTACGCCTTCACCGACTGCGAGCAGTCCATCTCCTGCAACCTGCTGGTGATCAAGGACAATATGCCCCAGGTGATGACGGTCACCGAGGTGGTGCGCCACCATAGCCAGCAGCTGGTGGGCATTTTGAAGCGGGAGCTGGAGCTGGAGCGCTCCCAGCTGCAGGACAAGCTGCACCTGCGGACCTTGGAGCGCATCTTCATCGAGGAGCGCATCTACAAGCGGATAGAGGAGGAGAAGACTGAGGCTGCCGTCCACAAGGCGGTGGTGACCGGCTTCGAGCCATTCAAGGGGGAGCTGATTCGGCCGGTGACAGCTGAGGACGTGGAGCACCTGCTGAAAATTCCCATCCGCCGCATCTCCTTGTACGACATCAACAAGAACCGGCAGGAGGTGGTGGCCATCAACAAGCGGCTCAAGGAGATTGCCCGGCTGCTGAAGAATCTGGTGGCCTACGCCATCTCTTGGCTGGAGGAGACCCTGCGGGACATTGAGCCGGAGCTGGCCAAGCGGCGGACGGAAATCAAGCGGTTCTCCGCTGTGGATGTGCGGGAGGTGGTGAAGCGTGACCTGAGCCTCCGCTACGACGGCAAGGCGGGGTATCTGGGAACGGGAATTTCCGGCGGGGAGGAGCTATTCCAGGTGACTCCCTACGACCGCATCCTCTTTGTCCGCCGCAGCGGTATCTACACCGTCTGCCAGGCCCCGGAAAAGGTGTTTGTGGATACGGGAATGTGGTGGTGTGGCCTGGCGGAGCGGGAGACCCTCTCCAAGACTCTGTTCACCATCATCTATCGGGACCCCGCCACCAAATTCTGCTCCATCAAGCGATGCCGCATCGAGCAGTTCATCGCCAACCGGGACTATCCTCTGGTGCCCGATGGTATGGAGGTGCTCCACATCAGCACGGAAAAGAATTTCACCTTCCGCCTCCAGTATGTGGAGAAGCCCCGGATCAAGATTCGGGAGGAGGTGTTCACCGCCGCCGACTACGAGGAGAAGGGACCCCGGACTCTGGGGGTGCGGCTTTCCAACCGGGAGACGGAGCGGCTGGAGCTGGTGAAGGGCAGGGCACGGAGTGCGGCAGCCACTGCGAGCGTGCCTAGAGGAGCTGCTGCTGCCGGCAAGGTGCCTGCCTCCACCACGATTTCTGAAAGGAAGGGGCAGAAGGAGGCCGGTTCTACCGTCGCTCCAGCTGCTGGTCAGTCCCAGCAGAAAAAAAACAACGAGGGAGAATAGAATATGGAAGATACAAAGCTGTTGGTGGGCAAGGTGAACCTGTGCCTGCGGAAAAATTTTGGCAAGGCAACCATCGCCCTGCTGGTGGTGTTCCTGTGCAGCGCCACCTTGGCTCCCTTGGCTCTGGTGCTGAGCTCCAACCTCTTTCCGTTGGCGGTCGTGACCCTGCTGCTGACGCCACTGGTTCTGTTCATGTTGCAGATCAGCTTTGCCATGATGTGCGCCAAGATGTACCGGGAGGATCCCTGCGTGCTGGGAAACCTGCTGGATTCCTTCCGGGACTGGCGGCGCTGCGGTGGTCTGGCTCTGGGATATGCTGTCAGTGCCGTGGTGGTGTGTGGGGTGCTGGTCATTGGGGGCACTCTCCTGTCCTACTATGCCACCGGGGCCAATCCTGCCACCTTTGACGATGAGGCTGCCTTGGGCTCCATGCTGACCATGTTCCCGGTGACGGTGATGCTCTGCATGGCAGTGTTCTTCCTGCTGGTGCTGCTGCCCACCTCCTGTACCCACCTGGTGCTGATGGACAATCCTTCCATGCCTGTGCTGGTGGCCGTTCAGGAGAATTTCCGCCTGTTGAAGGGACGGAAAATCCTGCTGCTGAAATTCCTCCTGCGAACTGGTGGCTTTTGGCTGGTGGGTGCGGTGGTTTCCCTGGTGGCGAGTCTTGTACTGATGCTGTGGCTCATGGGAATGACCGATGTGACGGAGGGAACGGTGAAGCTTTTTCTAGGCGCCACCAAGGTGCTGGACATGGTGTACTTCATCTTTGTGTACACCACCCTCATTCGACTGGTGACTGGGGTGGCGGCCTTCTACCAGTCATTGCAGGAGCCGCCTGCTCAGGGTGCTGATGTTGCCTCCCCACTGTTGTCAGATGGACGTGATGCCTCGTCAGGGAATGGCTAGGGGTGGTATGGAGGTGCTTTCTGAATATGCCAGCGCCGAGCTGGAGATAAAGAAGTCTCGTTTTCTGGCGGAGGCCTTTCCTGTGTCCAGCCAGAGCGAGGCTCGTAACCTGCTGAAGGCCCAGAAGGAAAGGTATGACGATGCCACCCACGTGGTTCACGGACTTGTTCTGGGGAATGCCGCCGAGATTCTGGGCATGTCTGACGACGGGGAGCCGGCTGGCACTGCGGGGCGGCCGGTACTGGATGTGGTAAAGGGGCGGGGGTGCACCAATATTCTGGTGACAGTGACTCGCTGGTTCGGCGGTACCCTGCTGGGAACTGGCGGGTTGGTGAAGGCCTACGGAGACAGTGCCAAGGCGGTGCTGGAGGCCGCCCGGTTCCACCAACTGGTGGCTCGCCGCCCCTTCAGTTTTTCCTTGGACTACGACCAGTACCAGCAGGTGAAGCGGTATCTGGTCGCACCTGAATTCGTTTCCGTAACGGAAGAATTTTCCACCCACGTTCAGCTGTCAGGCTTTGTGGAGGCCGCCGCCGCAGAAAAACTGTCTTTTTTTGTACGAGACCTCACCAAGGGTGCCGTGACGGTGGAGCTGGGTGCAGAAGTCTTTGTGTAGGATACCTGTTGCGGTGGATGGAGGAAGCCTGCCCACTTGTTCGGGCTATTTCTCCAACTTCCACCACCCCTTTCTGAAGATAATGATAAAAGGCTTGGAGCTTCTGGTCAAGGTCTGAAAGCTCCGTTGCGGTGGCGTTCAAGAAGATGCGGAGGGAGCCGTCCTGCAGTTTGAGTTCTGGGTCTTCATCGCAGGTGTACTGGAAGGTGTAGCGGGGGAGGACCCTGTCGAAGGGGTCGAAGGTGCAGATGAAGATGAGGATGTTGTCCGGTAGATGCCGGTACTTTGCCCCTGCGGGTGTGGTGCTTACGTCCGCCACGCTCTGGTGGTAGCGGCTGCGTTTGGGAAGCTCCTTCTTGTGGCCGGTCTGCATCTCCACCGTTTATTTAGGAGGGGACACCCCCTCTACTCAGAAGCGGCCAAGAGGCTGCGATGTCTTGCCTCTTGCTCCTCCTAAAACCTCCCCTTCGCTGGAAGCTGCGCACTGCGTGCTTGCTGCGAGAA
>CAMGSV010000205.1 GCA_946061495.1 uncultured Spirochaetales bacterium
CCAAGGCGTCGTAGAAAGTCTGATATTCCTCTTTGTTCATCGGGCAATTCAGATAAACTAGTAACTACAAGAGATAGCTGTTCTGCATTTTTTTTGAAAAAAATGCAGAATTTGTGGGGTTCAGCGGGCAGGCAAACCTCTTGGAATGGGCAAGTGGCCAGGACTTCTGTCCTTTCACCCTGTACGAAAAAAGCCTGCCGGAATAGAATCCCGCTGCCGCACCGTGCCTGTCAGCCTACGGCAGTATTCGGGCGTTTTCCGCCATCTTCCTGACGGACTCCTTCCAGTCCTGCACAAACCAGTCCGGCTCCAGGGGGATGGCATCGCTGCCAAAGGAGAGGAGCCATTCTTGTATGGGAATCCACTGGGATGAGGAGAAGGAGAGGATGGTCTTTTCTTCTTGGGGAAATTCATCTAGATACTGGTCGTCCGACCAGGTGTACCGGTGGATCCGTTTTCGGGCAACACGGCCGTAAAAGGCAATCTTGAAGTCATAGGACTCGTCGTATTGGAAGGGGCCAAACCGTCCCTGCTCAAAGGCCTCCACAAACTGCCAATTTTTAGGCAGGGTAAAGGTTCGGTTCAACACTTGGAGCTCGTAAATCTTGTGGACATCGTAGAGGCGGATGTGGTCATGGTTCTTCTCGTCGGCGGCGTACAGGAGCACCTGGCCGTTGTCCAGCACAAGCTGGCAGGGCAGCACCGTGCGCAGGGACTGGTTCGGCTCCCAAAAGCTGCGGTAGATGAAGTCGATTACCCTGTTGCTCCCCATGGCGTGGAGTAGGGTGTTCAGAATGTCTTGATTGAAAATCGGCATGGGGCCACGGGCCACTACAATGCGGTCCAGCAGGGGAATGTGCTGGGTGGAGGGATAGAGACTGCCGATGAGACTGGCCGCCTTCTTGTAGATGGGATTTGCGTCGGCATATTTTGCAATGAGCTTCTGGATGATGCCCAGCAAGATGATTTCCTCCTCCGTCAGGCTGCTGAGGGGAAAGTTGAAGGGGGCGGAATAGTAGTAGCCATCCTTCTTGCTGTCATAGACGATGGGGGCGCCAAGGTTTTTCCGCATATACCGCAAATCCCGCCGCAAGGTGGGCTCGGAGAATTTTTCGTCCTTCAGCAGCTTCCGCAGCTCCTCCAGGATGAAATAGAAGGAAGGGTAGTCCTCCTCGCAGATGATGCGGTCTATGAGCTGGAATCGGTGCATCTGGGGATTTGTTTTCTTTCGTGTCATGGCTTTTACTCCACAGGGCTTGCTGATGTGTCCAGCTCCAGGGCCGACTTGTGGGAGATGCTGTAGACGAGGATCCCGAGGCACCAACTGAAGGTGGCCAGGAAGTTGAACAGGATAGCCATCCGCAGGCTGGGAACATAAATCATGGAGATGAGGTAGCCGGAAAAGCCGGTGATGCAGGCCACCATGTCCTCCAGGTTGTCGAAGGAGGCCCGCTCCTCGGATTTCTTGAAGAACCAGGCGCAGGCACCCTCAAAGATTTTGTCTGCCAACCCGCCAAAGAAGATGTACATGCCCATGCTGATGACCCAGAAGATGAACATGTTCAGGGTGGCCTCCGCATAGATGAAATAGAGCACGCTGGCAATCATCTGGAGGGTGAAGATGGGAATCAGCAGGGGAAACATTTTCTTGCCGAAGCGTGACCAGGCAATGCCCAGGATAATGCCACCGCCCCAGCCGATGACCGTCTGAAGGGAAATGAGCCGGGGAGAAAGCAGCTCGTACACATGCTTTGCAATCACCGACTCGGATATTCCGGTGAACAGGTAGTAGAGGGCATTGGCCATGAGCAGGGGCCAGCAGCGTTTGCTGTCAGAAAGTAAAGACATGGCAACTCCTAGCAGAACTATATCATGGAGTGAGATGTTGATGCAACGGGAGCAGGTGGGGAAGGCCGTGGAAGAAAAGAAAGGAAACCCTTTCCCATTTGGTTTTCCTGTGGTATATTCAAGCCATGAGCTACGAAATCCTTTCCAAAGACTTTACCAACGAGCTTTTAGAGCGTTTCCTGCGATATACCCGCCAGTGGACCACCAGCGACTCCACCAGGGCGGACCAGGGCATTGTTCCCTCCACGGAGCGTCAGCGGGACTTTGCCCAGCTTTTGGCCCAGGAGCTGAAAGCGCTGGGTGTCACCGATGTCTCCATCAGCGACCACTGCTATCTGTGCGCCCGCCTTCCCGCCACCCCTGGCATGGAGCAGGTTCCCGCAGTTGGTTTCCTGGCCCACATGGACACCTCCGAGGAGGTCAGCGGCGAGAACGTGCAGCCCCAGGTGATTCGCAGCTACGACGGTGCCCCCATCCAGCTGAAGGAAGGGGTGGTGCTGAATCCCGATGTGGACACCAAGCTGCGGGCTGTGGTGGGAGACACCATCATCACCAGCGACGGCACCACCCTCCTGGGCTCCGACGACAAGGCCGGCGTGGCCATCATCATGACAGGAGTTGCAAGGCTCATGGAAGAGGGCCGTCCCCACGGCACCATCGAAATCATCTTCTCCCCCGACGAGGAGACGGGCCACGGCATGGACTTTGTTCCTCTGGAATGGCTTACCGCCAAGCAGTGCTACACCTTCGACGGCAGCACCGGCGGTGAGATTGAGGACGAGTGCTTCAACGCCTGCAAGAGCGAGGTGGTTTTCACCGGCAAGGCCAAGCACACCGGTTATGCCCGCCCCGACATGGTGAATGCCGTGTCCATGGCGGCCGACTTCCTGGCCCTGCTGCCCCGCCACGAGGCACCCGAAACCACCGACAACTACCAGGGCTTCTACTGCCCCATGGATCTCAGCGGCCACATCGAGGAGGCGCGTGTCACCGTCTACCTGCGGGACTTTGATGCCGAGTCCATGGAAAACCGCAAGAAGGCAGTGGAGACCTTTGCCCAGGCGGTGGCCGCAAAGTATCGTGGCTCCTCCGTGGAGGTAAAGCACACCCTCCAGTACCTGAACATGAAGGCCAAGCTGGACCAGCAGCCCCACATCATGGCAAACCTGGTGAAGGCGGTGGAGCAGGCGGGGCTGGAGCCTGTTTTCCGACCCATTCGTGGTGGTACCGACGGCTCCCGGCTGACAGAGATGGGCATCCCCTGCCCCAACATCTTCACCGGCGGCCACAACTTCCATTCCCGCATGGAATGGGCCTCCCTGTCACAAATGGCCTACGGGGTGCTGACTTTGCTTAACCTTGTGTCCTTACAAGCCGATACACTGAGTAAGTAGTAGTACCCGTGGGAGGGGATTCGTGAACACAATGTACAGTTATCTGATTGAGGGGGGCTTCCCCATCAAGGGAACCATCACGGCCAGCGGCAACAAGAACGCTGCCCTGCCGTGCTTGGCCGCCGCCCTGCTCACCAGTGAGCCCGTTGTCCTTGAGAACATTCCTAACATCAAGGACACCGGAGTGATGATTGAGATTTTGCGGGCCGTGGGAGCATCCGTACAACAGCTTTCCGAGAACAGCTGGGAAATCTGCGCCGGTGGCAACCTGGGGGAGGAAATTCCCCAGGAGCTTTCAAAAAAGCTGCGGGCCTCCATCCTTTTTGCAGGGCCGCTGGTAGCCCGCACCGGCAAGGTGAAGCTTCCGCCTCCTGGTGGCGATGTCATCGGGCGGCGGCGGCTGGACACCCACTTTCTGGCTTTGACTGAGCTGGGAGCCAGGGTGGCAGTAAACGGTCAGTTCACCTTCAGCACCAACAAGCTGGCGGGAGCGGACATCTTTCTGGATGAGGCCTCCGTCACCGCCACCGAAAATGCCGTCATGGCCGCCGTTCTGGCAGAAGGCCACACCACCATCACCAACGCCGCCAGCGAGCCCCACGTTCAGGACTTGTGCAAGATGCTGAATGCCATGGGCGCAAGGATCACTGGTGTTGGCAGCAACATTCTGGAGATTGACGGTGTGGAGGAGCTCCACGGCTGCACCTATCGCATCGGCCCCGACTACATGGAGATTGGTTCCTTCATCGGATTGGCGGCGGCCACCAGGGGCAGCATCTCCATCAAGGGCGTGGAGCCACGGGACATGCGTCCCATCAAGCTGGCCTTCGGCAAGCTGGGAATCACCTGGCACATCGACGGCGACGTGCTTTCCGTGGCGGAAACCCAATCCATGCAGGTGAACACCGACCTTGGGGGCATGATTCCCAAGATTGACGACTCCCCCTGGCCGGGATTTCCGCCGGATCTCACCAGCATCATGACGGTGGTGGCCACCCAGGTGGACGGTACCGTGCTGATTCATGAGAAGATGTTCGAGTCACGGATGTTCTTTGTGGACAAGCTCATTTCCATGGGCGCCCGCATCACCCTTTGTGACCCCCACCGTGCCGTGGTGTCTGGAGCC
>CAMGSV010000206.1 GCA_946061495.1 uncultured Spirochaetales bacterium
CGCCCACTTTCTTGCCCGCAAGGTCTTTTACGCTCTTGTATTGTCCGTCTTTGGAAATATCCAATATGAGCAAACAAACATAATAGGAATTCTATCAATAAGAATGCGCAATTCAGACAAATACAAATAACTGAACATATAGAGATAAAATATATTAATAAAAACATGACCAGCATTTTTAGCTGAAAGTTGATTACGCAAATAAAATAAAAGGATGAAGGTGGCGGTTCTTTCCATAAAACCTATACTTATACCGTAAGAAAAATTCCAACGAGAATTATTGATATAATACGAAGCCAGCTGACTTAAACGTCCACCAATCAAACTGGCAACTATATCTATCACAGGAACTATCCACCTAATCTGCAGAAGATATACTATGTTTCCCAGAAGAAAAAGAGTAAAGATAAAACGAAAATTCCACCTTGATTTTAAAACGAAATACAGAGGAAGCAAGAGGATGGAAGAGGTGTGAAAAAGATAACCAATCCCATTCATTATAAGATACTTCCCAAATTTTTTTTCCTCTACATATTTTATGGATAGAAGAAAAAACAACAATGCCTTAGCACTACGCATCAAATTGATAGAAAAACTCAATCCGATCACACCTGAAAACATATACCAAAAAGTAAATGCCAAGAAAATATTGTTCGGAACATAACGACGAAAAAAATAGTACAACACTATAAAGTCAATACAAAAAGAAACAGATTGAAAAAAAATCCAGTTATTTGAAAAACTTTTTAGCACTATGGTATACAATAAAAAGCCTTTTTCCCAATAGGAAAAAGCTCCATGATCTAAGTATCGTTCAATAGAAAAAAAACCATCCCACAAAGACGGACATGATTCCCAGAAAGGCAAATACAGTTTCCAGTCTGTAAAAATATATCCTCGTAATCCAATGAAAAAAAACAAAGTAAGAAAAAGAAATTGTACTTGTGGTATCCTATTTACCAAAGCACCTTGTCTAGTTGTTACAGGAAGTGCGACAACATACAGTAGAATAAAAACCAAAATATACGGAAGACTGTACGTCAATGATTGGAGAGGAAGCATTTGTTAAAATATCCTTTTATACACTGGTACAATGATGCTAATTTGTGGCATTCAAAACCTCCAAAAACTTCTGGCTTTTTCTTCCAGCACAGGGCTTGTATTCTGTATCCAACACAGAAAAATCACCTCCAAGCCACCGTGGTTCTATCTCCAATTGAGTAAACAAAGACTCCATCCGCATATTCATTCCACTATGCTTTCCCTTCAGCTTTACCACACCAAACTGTTTTCCAAACAAGGAGCTGAATACGCAGCAATGGAAGCTGTTGGTCACCACATATTCAGCATTGTCCACCAAGCAAAGCCACTGAGGAATGGTGGCAAAGCATTTTTCTCTTTTGTCTAGTACCCCATTACCAGTGACATACACCACCTGTAAGCCCCTCTCTTGGGCAAAGTCATAGACTTTTTGAATGTCAAAGTCACATTCATTGTTAAGCATATAAAGTAAGAGGTATTTTTCCTCCAGCTTCTGGACATGCTCACTTTGATAGAGCTTTCTATACACATCTGCTTCCAGTAATAAGGTTGGGTCGCATACATGCTCTGCGTGTTCATAGCCACATTGCTTACAAAGTTCAACGCCCTTCTCTTCCCGCACAGAAACATAGGAAAAACGCTGTAACAATGGCGTAATTTCTTTAATCAACTTGGTAGATAAAGCATTCATACTCCAGCTAGCAGCATAACTCATTCGCTTTGTTGCTTCTGCACCAAAATCAAGCATATAGGCATGGATAATTGCGCTGTTTTTTACCTGTGTTATAAAAGAAAAATTCCACACTTGGTCACTACCAACAATGTAACAGTTAGCTTCTGGAGGATTTTCTTTCAGCTGGCTATAAGTTGTATACAAAATATCAGACTGATGTATGTATTTTTTACGGAAATCATCAAAGCCACGATTGTGACATCTTACCTCTTCCTGCAATTTCTTTGCTTTTATTCTATGTTTTAAATGTCTAAACACAAGATATGGATTCAAAGCCTTTAATAATTTAATACCTATAGGAGTTTTTACATCTGAGGTAAAATTATACCGAATCAAATAGGCTTCATGGCCGGCATCCCGCAGGTACTTCTGCAGGGCATAGCACTGGAGCAGTTGGCCGTAGTTGTCCTCGCTCCACCAGAAGGTCATGATTCCGATTCTCATGTAAATTTAGGGAAAATTGACAAGTATCTTTACATTGAATAAAATTTATGAGGAAAATTCTTTTACAGGAATGCCCTTCTCATACAAATATTCCGGGCAGATGTCAAGCTCGTCGCTCCAGCCCACGCTGGGGCCGCAAACCCTGGCCTGCATGAACAGGTCAATGTCCCTCAGCGTCTCGTTTATCTTTGACTCCAAGAGCGGCTTCACATCGAACACCTTGCGCCTGCCATTGGCAAAGGTAATCAGCAGTGTATAATCCCTGCGAGGCACCACATCCTTTACAACCCATTTGTTCAAACCCATGGCAAGCCTCCATTATCCTTACTGAAGAGGATTGATTTTCATCAATGTCTGCTGTTTCATCGCCAACTCCCAGTTAGCCAACAACTCATCCTGATGAATCTCCGCCCACACCTCAATCATCTTGGCCTTGTTCTTTGGCATCCTGCCCTTCATTTTTCGACATCTCAATATGCTGAATATACACTCATCATCACCATACATGGCATGAAAATGTGGTGGTGCATGCTCCTTCCCATTATTATACATGTAAATTGAAATGTCATAAAAACTCGACATTATGGGCATGCATTCCCCTCAATATGGTTCCAGTATCAAGATACAACTCTTTTCGTGATTTGTCAAAATGCTATTCTCCCGTTCCTCCTTGTTAAAAAATTCATGTTTGCTCCACCAGACGGTCATGATTCCGATTCTCATTTTCTCAGTCCCAAGATTCGTAAAACCTTTCCGCCACACCGGCGAGTAAATACGTATACTCTCTGGGGAAAACTATCTATTCCGTACTTTTTATAAAGCCAGACAAAGTCCTTTTCTCCACTCTCCACTTTAACAAGGGAGTCAAAAAAACTATTTCTTCCCTTGGGCTTCCTGCATGCTGTATAATACGAAGGGTTGTGCTTTGTTCCAACTTCCAGTGGAATTTCGTTTACAAGACAGCCCTTCAATTTTTCTATTAAGTTTTTACCTTTAGGAGAGTGGACTACGACAAAGGATGTCCCTTTGTCGTCATCTAAGTCTGGAAACTCTTTTTGAATGCCCCAAAAATCTGCCAAGGTTATATCTGAAGGCCGGCGATACCCCAATTGACTTTTGAATCCACATTCATAACAACTATTCATCAGGCACATATCTCGTAGAAAAAGCTGCATATAGTAATCTTTATTCAAGGTCTGGCAGTACTCACTTGCGTTCCCGAAGGTGAACGCAAGTGAGAACTGCTTCCAGCCGCAGTCCTTGCGCCTGGAAGCAGTTCTCACTATCCGCGAAGCGGATTTTTTCTCGTGGAATTTCTTGTATTCCCGCCACAACCTTGGGGAAGGAACTCCATGGCAAATGAAATCTACAAGAATAAGATTTTCATAAGGCTTTCGTAGAAATGACGCCAGCCCGGCAATCTGGCAGGGGGTCCCGCTGAACAAAACCAGTCTTCCAGCTCTTAAAAAATCCTTGCATTCCTTGAAGCAGTTGCCTACCCTGCTTTGGGTGTACTTTGACCCCCTAAAATCTGCAAGCCCCTTCTCATCCTCCGTCCAATGATGGACCACCTCCAGGCTCCCGTCGTATCTTGCACCGAACACCACTCCGCCCCGGTCAATGACCTGTGTGGCGAGGGCGGTGAACACCCCGCCGCTGGAGCTCTCTTTGCGGATCTCCTCGTCATGGTTTACGACGGCATAGGCCGTGACATCCCCAGGAATTCTTGGAGGAGGCTCAAGAACTGGACACGTCCTGTCGCACAGCCCGCACTCCGTGCAGAGCGGCCTGCTGATTACGGGGACGGAAAACCCCTCGCCATCCTCCGCCATGGTGATGGCTCCATGGGGACAAACCACCATGCAGGCCGAGCAGCCGGTACAAGTTGCAAGACCTTCAATTTTCATTCTCTCACCGTCTTCTTTTCACCAAGGACAGAACCCACTTCCGCTCATCCTTTGTGAGGGCGATGAACAATCCACCCAATCCCAAGGAAAGAACCGAAGCCACAGTTGTACCACACAACCGCAAGAACCCTTGGCCTCCCACTCTGATGCAAACCAATGAAATTGCAAGAGCCACAAGAGGTCCCTCGAGGCCATGTCCGACAAGCCGACGAATCCGTTCA
>CAMGSV010000207.1 GCA_946061495.1 uncultured Spirochaetales bacterium
GGTTAGTAATAATCATTATCAAAATATAGTCTACGCAACATAATTTTACCCAGTGAAGAACTTGTAATTATAGCCAAAACATGTTTTTTAGTCTGTCTATAATGTTATGGAAACCATCTTGACAACCAAGTCTATATCCTTCATGCTTTGTACATGGAGGATTTTTATGAAAAAGTTAATAAGTTGCTTGGTGTTTGTGTTTGTGTTAGCGGGTGTAAGTGGCCAAAAAAGCTACAACATTGGAACATCTCATTATGGCTCAGTCTTGGAAAGAGGTTCTAGTGAAATGGGAGACTGGGAGGTGTTTCTTATTAAAACTAATAGTGATTTTATATCTTTTTCGTTAAAATGCAATGATTCGGTCGAAGGCTTTGGTCGAGTTGGATTGTCTGTTTCTCGCTATTATTATGGCGACAAAGAAGATTTGTCGTTGCACATATCTATAGGCGATGTGAAGAAGATTCAAAAAGGAGATATAACTGCTATTGCGATAAAAAGTGGAGAAGAGTACATTCACCCTATAGAGTTCTTCGATACATCCTCTGACCAACCTGATAAATCTGGTTTTTATTCTTATGGACTGATGTTTGATATAGATGATGAATTGTTAAGAATAATGGGGAGAACAGAAAGAATGTTGTTGATTTTCTTCGTCAAAGAAAGCGGCATATTACACGAGATATCCATACCTAAATCTTTTATCAACGCTTTAACATCGTTTTGACAGAAATCACAAAACCAGCTTCTTTTGCATGATTTCTGGACAGGATAGGTATTTTGAGGAGAAGACAGATAATAGCCACTCGCCCCGCAGCTTGCGGGGCTTTTTTTTGTCCCTTTCTACCACATCTGTTTAATTCATTTTTTTCGACAACTTCTACCACATCGGCTCAATATAACTCCTTGCTGATACAATCATCACCAAGGAGTGGCTATGTACAAGAACAATTCCAAGGGAAAGCCCTACTACACCCAGCGGAACAATAAAATTAAGCCCGGCTCCAGCTGCAACGTCACCAGCATGGTGGCAGCATTGTCTGCTGCAGGTTGGCCGGTAGAAAAGATGGCCAGCGGGGGCAGGCAGCCGGAGGACGAGCTGATGCGGTTCATCCTGACGGACGCCGCCTGCGACCGCAAGTGGCGGATGCTTGACCCAGAAGGAAAGATTCCTCCCAACGAATGGCACGCAGTCTTGGCTTACGGCACCAACCGCTGGCTTTTGGGACTGGGATATTCTTCTGGCATTGTGGAGTGGAAGGAGAATGCCACACTGGCAGAGATCCAGGATCAGGTGAACAGGGGCGGTGCCGCCGTGGTAAGCGGACAATTCCCTTGCCAGGGCGGAAAGCTTGACCATGTGGTGGCAGTGGTGGGGTATGATGCAGCAGGCTTCATCATTGATGACCCCTGGGGGGACTGGCACGACGGATATATTACTACCAAGGGCGATGACATTTCCTTGACTCAAAGCGAGGCATTGCAAATGCTCAAGCCCTTGGGAAGTGGTAAAAAATGGGCTCACCTAGTGCGGCCCTATCCAAGCCTTGGAGACAAGGCGGAAACCAAGGAGGCCTATGATGAAGGCTAAAAGTGTGTCCCTGTGGGTCATCGTGCTTGCAGGTGTATGGGTGGCGGCACTGGCGCTGCTGAGGGCAGCATTCCCTGCCATAACCGGCGCGGAGCTGGGGCTCGGCGTGACGGAGATCATCGCCACAGGCGTGTTCTTCGTGGTGATCTTCACTCCCGTGTACCGGTCAATCTGGCTGGACAAGAAGCTGGGGGCGCAGGTGGAGGAGGCGAAGATAGGCAGCGTGTCCACGGAGGAGCTATCGTCGTTGCTGTCGGCGGCACTGGAAAAAACGCTGGAGACGAAGAATTCAGAAGACCGTAAGGAATTCATCGCCGGTGGACACCTGCACAAGCTTTCCGACCAGGAGAGCTCAGCCGCGGGCGTGGCCGCAGGAGCCTAGATGTGGATGGCGGGGCAAGGAAAAAGACTCTTCTGCGCCGCCTGCTTGTGGGGGCTGGCATTCTCCTTGTGGGGGGAGCCGGCCTCCATCTGCTTGAGCGGTGCGGAGGTGGAGCTGATACGGCAGGAGCTGGCCAATATGAGGCTGTCAGTGAGCGTGCTGAGAGAATCGCAGGAGAGGTCAGACAGGGAATCGCAGAGGCTCAGGAGGGAGTGCGAAGAGCTGGAGGGGAGGTTGCAGCGGGCATTGGTGGAGTTGGAGACATCAGGAGGGCAGCTGATACAATCGACAGGGAAATCAGCCGAACTGGAGACGTCATTGCAGACATTGAGGCTGGAATACAAAGAATTGAGCGAACGCTGCAGGAGGCTCAAGACAGAGGCGACCCTGTGGCGGACGGCTGCGGGAGTGCTGGCGGCTGCCCTGGGAGGGGTGACGGTCTGGGCTCTCCTTAAATGAGCGGGAGGCAGGAATGGACATGATAGAGGGAGTCAAGAGCCTGATGACCATCATGGGCTTCGTGACGGTATTCATCGGCCTTGGCGTGTTCAAGGGCGAGATAACCCACCGCATGAAGAACGTGGAGGAGAAGGTGGACAAGCACGAGGGGCTGATCGAGGAGATAAGGGACGACCACCAGAGCCTGAAGGTGCAGGTCACCTCCCTGGCGGCGGAGATAAAGGTGAGACTGGACTTCATCCAGGAGCAGCTGGCCGCCATCTCCCGGCGCATCGGAGGCGAGTGATGCCAAGACGGAACAAGATAGAGATGCAGGGGCTGGTGGACCGCATCGTGGACATGTTCCACCGGGACAGGATGAGCCAGCGGGAGATTGCCGACACACTGAAGGACGAGGGCTACGACGTGTCCAAGTCCGGGGTAGGACGGGTGCTGCTGGACCATGCCGGCCAGATGAAGGCATACCGACAGGCGGCCATGGAGGCCACCGCCATTGTTAAGGAGCTTAAAACCCAGAGCGGCTTGGACATGGCGGAGGCCACCAGTCAGCTGATCCAGATGAAGCTGCTGGACGCGGTGAAGAACGTGGGTGCCGAGGAGCTGGACGACATGGAGCTGGACAAGCTGTTCGCCGCCGTGGAGAAGAATGCCCGCAGCCAGGTGCAGATAGCCAGGGTGAAGCTGGAGTACGAGCGGGGGTACAACAAGGGGCTGTTCCGGGCAAGCGAGGTGGTGGAGAGCGAGGCCAGGAAGGCGGGCCTCACCGAGGAGAGCATCGACACCATCAAGCGGCGCATCCTTGCCCTGAAGGTGGACACCAGTGAGCAGGGGTGAGCCGAGGCTTGAGGTGTTGCTGCCCTACCAGAAGCGGTGGCTGGAGGACAGCAGCGAGCAGAAGGTGCTGGAGAAGGGACGGCGGACGGGGGGCTCCTTCGGAGAGGCCCTTGCCTCCGTCCTTGCCGCCATCCCCGCGCAGGGGTGGCAGAACACCTACTACCTGGGCTACAACAAGGACATGACCCGCCAGTTCATCAGCGACTGTTCCTGGTGGGCTACCCAGCTGCAGGTGGCCTGTTCTGGTATTATAGAAGAAAAGCTTATAAGTGATGAAAACAAGGATATAACCACATTCCGTATTACCTTTGCCAGCGGGGCGACAATACAGGGGCTTCCTAGTGAGGCTTATGTGTTGCGAAGTAAGCAGGGACGGGTGATATTAGACGAAGCTGCCTTCTGCTCCAACTTCAATGAGATCATCAAGGCTGCCCAAGCCCTGCTGATTTGGGGCGGGCAATTTATCATCATAAGCACTCACAATGGAGAGGATAATCCATTTAATCAGCTAGTAAGGTCGGTTAAGGAAGGGCGGGACAAGCAATGGAGCTTGCACACCCTGCCCTTCTCTGTGGCGGTGGAGGAGGGGCTCTATCGGAGGATATGCCTGCAGAAGGGCGAGAAATGGAGCGAGGCCAAGGAGTCCGCCTGGGTGGAGAAAATCAGGCGGATCTACAGGGAGAATGCCGACGAGGAGCTGGAGTGCATCCCCGCCAGCGGACAGGGGAAGTACTTCAGCGCAGGGCTGCTGGCCGCCTGCAGGGACGGCTCGGTGCCCATAGTCAGGTGGAGCTTTGGCAACGACTTCCTTTTCAAGACCGCCCTGTACAAGAAGCGGGAGGCGGAAAAGCTTTTCCGGCGGGACGTGGAGCACATCATCAGGGGTTGCGGCGGGAAGGTGTACATCGGGGAGGACTTCGCCCGCAGCGGAGACTTGACGGTGTACTGGATTCTGGAGCAGGCGGGGACTAGGTGCCAGGTGCGGGCGGTGGTGGAGGTGAAGAACTGCCCCTTCGAGGAGCAGGAGAACACCGCCCGCATGATGCTCCATGCCGCCA
>CAMGSV010000208.1 GCA_946061495.1 uncultured Spirochaetales bacterium
CTGATTTGTCAGATCAAGATATTATTATTGGTGAGATACCTATAAATTCTTCCAACTTTGTTTATCAATTTTCTTTTGTCGGTGTAATTCTTCTTGGGAAAAATGTAATAATTTGTTATCCAAAATATATTGACAATGAAGAGAAACCTTTTAAGAAAATGCAGACTATAATTAAGGTACTGGAAAAAATAAACAAGAAGGAGCAGTTTGTCCATCTCTATAATGGGGAGGAGGAAAGCAAGACATTTAATAGATTGGCCATTTCCCTCTATATTTTAAAGGATTATTTTGAAAATGGTTTGTATACAAATCAGCAGGAAGTCATCACCTTAAATGGTGATGGTGAAATACTTTGGGACAAAACGATAAATGAAAGTTTTGCATATATAAAAAACAATACACCATATTATTTGGAGTATTATTCAACTGATAATACTGAGGCTGATTTTGACTTTATAAAAAGATTACATGCCGTTATTGTCTCAAAATGTTCAAGGGAATTGGATACTCAAAATCTTTTGGATTTATTCAATATTCAGGGTGTTGAAATAACGGATGAAAACTTAGATTCCTTAGGAGATTTGGATTATATAAAGTATCGATTAGACAGAGAAATCAAAAATCAATTTATAACCCAAAAGCAGAATCTGCTAAAAACCTTGTTCACATATGTTTCAGAGAATTCTTCAAATAGGACAGAAGATTCTTTCAGCCTTTTTGGTACGAATGCTTTTAATCTTGTTTGGGAAAAAGTCTGTGCTGAATTGTTTGAAAATATGTATTCAAAGAGGTGGACGATTGAACAATTGGCAGAAAAAGGATTAATTGAAAAATCTTATGTAACAGATGAAAATAAAAAGAAATCCATTTCTGATTATTTGGAAATTCCTGAATGGCATCTAGGAGATGATTCTTTGCAGCCCACTGAGTATGTTGGGGATTTGATTCCCGATATGGTGACACTAAGGCAGAGAGATTCAGGAAATACAGCTATGTACATTCTTGATGGGAAATATTATCTTTTGAAAAGTGCTGCAAATAGACTTGAAGGAAATCCAGGAATTCAAGATGTAGTAAAGCAATATGTCTATAATTCTGCATTGAAATCCTTTATTGATAATTTTAAAATAGGTGAAATTGCGAATGTATTTTTGATCCCAAAATTAGAAAGTGATACTTCAGATAATCCAAAATATGCCGCAGTTCCTTATTGGACAATGCAAAAGAATACTTTCAATGAACTTCCAACTTTACAAGTAATAAAATTGAATCCAGATATAGTATGGGAATGTTATCTTGCAAACAAAATCATCAGTTCTGAAATTTGGGATGCAATAAAAACAACTCCTACAAAAAACTACCTTTATCACAATGAAAATGATAATTCTTTTGCTTTTGTACAGGATTATCACAAACATATTTTGATAGGATTTTTAAGGGAAGAATATTTTGAAATAATAAAAGATAAACAGGAATTTAATTTTTATTTTTATGCAACCAATTTGGAAAGAAACTTTAGGTTTCCATTACATCCTTACATTGATTTTTGTAAAGAGTTCATTGGATACACTGTTAACAACAATCGATTTATTAGAGGGGAATTAGAATTGCTACCATGCGGTAGATGTCGAATTATTGAATTGGAAAAGTCTCAACTACAAGAATTACTAAAACCTGTATATGAAAAAAAAGACTCACAAGCTGCTACCTATTATGTTCTAAAAGTAAAAAAAGCCATGATTTTTGACAAGCCATACGAGGGAATCGCTGATAATTCTGAATTAAGAGAATTAGTGGAAAAAAATGGATTAAATCAGTTTTTGTATAAATCTTCTCCTAAAGTAATAAGTATTTAGAATTAATCATGAGATTTTTACCTGGAGCTTACCGAGCACTCTAGCTCCGCTTGGTTGACCAAGGACACGCTGTATTCTGTTGATTGGCTTCCGGCTGACGTCTCGATTTTGTCTTCCATCGAAACACTCCTCTCGCAGCCCCTTTGATCCATCTCCCCCCATTCCCCCAAGCTGGTGGTGTGGTGACTTTCCCTTCCTGATGTGGTAGTATCTTCTGGAGCCTGGAATGAGGCTGTGTTTTGGAGGAACGGATGAGCAACAGTTTTTATGTGCGGTGCCAGGACTATCTGGACTTGGAGGCTATTCAGCAGCTGGTGCAGCGGCATTTCGGTCAGGAGATGGAGCTGTGCCTGAACAGGGGCGACAGGGACTACGGCGGTCTGTTCTACATCAAGGGCCAGTCCACCTGCGGCGTTGAGGTCTGCAAGGAGGACGATGACCTGGTGGTGCGGCTGCCCCTGCTGGCGGACTACGCCGACTTCTTCCTGGCCAAGCTCTTTCTGGACATCTTCCACCAGTTTCTGGGTGAGGATGTCCGTCAGGAGGACGGGCAGGTGGTGGAGGTGCGGGACTATTTCAGCGACGAGACGATCCAGCAGCTGCGGGACCAGGACTCCCGCATCTTCGGCCTCATGCTCAAGGATGCCGCCCACGACATCACCATCTCCGGTGCGGTGCGCCAGGTGTGCTTCGGTCGTCAGGAGGCGGAGTACTTCTCCCAGTGCCAGCTGGATCCGACGGAGCTCACCCAACGGCTCACCTCCTTCATCGGGGGGATGCAGTGGGGCGGCAGCGAGGTGGAGCCGGAAGGGGAATAGGCCGGGGAAGTGGTTCCGGGAAATGGATGCGGTGATGGAGTGCCTGGGTGAGGCCCTTTAGGGCGGAGAAGGGCATGAAGATTTTGGCCCGGATCTCCAGGGGCATCCTTCCCCGCGGTGAGGGCTGGGGCCATCTGGTGTTGATGATGTCTTGATGCTTCTCGTTCATGCCCGGTGGCCTCCTATCTGGCAGTTCCTGTCCATCTTGGTGCCGCCCTCCTCCAGGTCGTGGGCCTTTACCACCGAGTTCTTGCCGAATTTCCCCATGATTGCCAGCAGGGCCGACTGGAGCCGTTCCTCCCGCCGATGCTCCTCCGTGTCTCCAAAGAGGTCTGGCTGTACTGTGGACTTGCCCACCACATCCACGGCACACAGATGGACTCGCCGTACCTGGAGGGCTGGATTTACGATGGTGTCGTACAGCTCCATCATCTTATGGAGGATGGGGGAGCAGAGGTTGGTGGGCTCGCCGGTGGAGATGGAGCCATGGGCGGATCGTGGCACCAGTCTGCCGTAGTGGTCGATTTTCAGGGGGACTGTGGTGGTTGCCACCTGCTTCTGAAGCGAAGGGTCATGATATCCTGTGCTGTCGCCGCAGTTCCTTTCCCCGGCGGGGCTGGTTCGGCAGGCCTCGTACCCCACTGCCAGACTGAATCGGGATGCCACCAGTGATTGTGCGGCCAGTTCCAACGCCAAAAGCTCCGTCATCTCCTGCACTACCAGCCGCGCCTTCTGGAAGGAGTAGGGGGAGTGGAGCACCTGTCCGGAGACAATGCTTCTGTTCTCTGGCCGATAGGCCTTGATGTGGGCCATGGTGCAGGGCTCGTAGCCCCAGGCATGATCAATGAGAATCTCTGCATCCACACCAAACATCCGGTAGAGCTTGCGCTGGCCGGCAGGCTGGAGGGAGCGGTGGGCAAGTTCTCCCAAGGTGAAGATGCCGTTTTTTTCCAGCCGTCGGGCAGTTCCGTGGCCAATGCGCCAGAAGTCGGTGAGGGGGCGGTGGTCCCACAGCTGCCGTCGGAATTCCATCTCGTCCAGCACCGCCATCCGCACTCCCCACTGGTCGGGCTCCGTACGCTTTGCCAAAATGTCCATGGCAACCTTGCACAGGAAGAGATTGGTCCCAATGCCCACGGTGGCGGTGATGCCGGTGGTCTCCTGAACCTCCTGAATGACCCGGCGGCACAGGCTCTGGGCGTCGGTTCGGTAGAGGGGCAGGTAGGTGGTGAGGTCGATGAACACCTCGTCTATGGAATATACGTGGATGTCGTCGGGAGAGAAGTACCTGAGGTAGATCTGGTAGATGTCGGCGGAATAGGTGAGGTAGAGGGCCATGCGGGGTGGGGCGGTGATGTAGTCCAGCCGTTTTCCTGTCCGTGCCTCTATTTCCCGCACTGTCTGCAGCACCTGGAACATGCGGCACCGCCCGCTGAGGCCGTATTTTTTCATGGCTGGAGTTACTGCCAGGCAGATGGTGTTTCTGCCCCGCTGGGGATCTGCCACCACCAGGCGGGCGGTGAGGGGATTCAGTCCCCGCTGGACACACTCCACACTGGCATAGAAGCTTTTGAGATCGATGGCTGCATAGATTCTTTCCCTGTTCATCTTAACATTAGTATACTATACATATAAAACAAT
>CAMGSV010000209.1 GCA_946061495.1 uncultured Spirochaetales bacterium
CTGGGGGTGTCCGGCGGTGCCGATTCTATGGCCCTTTTGTATGGGGCATTCTTACTACGAAACAAATACTGGGGTAAAGATGGAGCTGCACTGCAGGTGGTGACGGTGAACCATAACATTCGGCCGCCGGAGGAAAGTGGAGGCGACACCGCCTTTGTGCAAAGGTTTTGTTCTGGTCTTGATGCGGTGCAGTGTACAATTGTAGACCTGCCTCCCGGACTGGTAGCAAAAACGGCTCAATCACGGCGACGGGGAGTGGAGGAGGCCGCTCGATTCCTGCGGTATGAGGCTTTCCAGCGGGAGGCAAAGGCAGCTGACTGTCAATTTTTTTTACTGGCTCACAATCAAAACGACCAGCTGGAAACACTTCTGCTCCGGTTTCTCCAGGGGAGCGGCGATGCTGCCTCTCAAGGTATTCCTCTGCAGCGTGGTATATTTGTGCGGCCTCTGCTGCAGGTGGGGCGTCATGCTATTGAAGTTTTTTTAATCAGTCATCAGGTGGAATTCAGGAGTGACAGTACAAACCAGGAGAACGATTATCTGCGCAACAGGTGTCGCAACCTTTTGATTCCCCTGCTGGACAAGGAGTTTTGCGGCTGGCAGAAGGGGGTGTTGTCCGGCTCGGAAAAAAGGCAGGATGACAATGACCTCATCTCCTCACTCGTTCCGTCAGACCTGTGGCAGGAAGGTGAAGGGGAGTCGTTGGTTGCTCCCTGGGATAGGTTCCTGTCCCTTCATGCTGCCCTCCGCCGACGGGTGCTGTACGAAGTCTTCAATAGATTTGGGGTAGATAGTCGTATTCCCTACCACCTGTTGCGACCCCTGGTTCAACTGCCAGCTACTGAAAATAGGAGTCTGAATGACTGCTTGGGGGTTGCATCCCTGCCTGCTGGCCTTTTCGCCTTCGAGTCGGTGCAGGTGGAGGCTGCGAAGGATGGACTGGTTGTCAAAAAGAAGACGCAGCAGGGGGATGCGAGGGGATTTGCCTTGGTTATTGATGGAAAAGGTGAGTATTGTCTTCCCATGGGCAGGCTGAGTGTGGATGAAGTGGCTTGTTGTGAAAACGGTGCCTGTGAAAGAGCTCTCTTGGTGGGTGAAATGTGTTTTTTGTCACCAATTGTGGTTCGCAGCCCTGAGCCGGGGGACAAGGTGTTGGTTCGGGGGAAGGTTCAGTCCGCCCAGGAAATCCTTTCCAAGAGTCAGAAGGGCCAGTTTGTTGCGGTGGTGGAGGAGGTGGGCAAGGAAACGGTGGAGTTGTTGTCTGTATCCTCCTTCTGTAAGAAGCGGGAATGAAGAATTAGTAGTAGGAAATTACTTGCTTTTTTGATATAATCCGCCGGTATGGGTGACAACAATTTGAACAGAAAGCCTCCCCGTGGTTTGCCCATGAGGGGTGGCGTTGACTTTGGTTTCGTTTTCTTTTTGGTGATGCTGGCCATCACCGGAATCTTTTATCTGCTCAACAGCAAGCTTACCAGTCTGCCTGAGATTCCATATTCTACCTTTTTGTCTGCAGTGGAGTCTGGCCAGGTGGTGGAGCTGGAGATAACCAACGACTACCTGATCGAGGGGGTGCTTGAATCTTCTGGTGAAGGTGGCCGTAGCTTTTTCAAGACAGTCATCCCCTATACTGATGAAAAACTGATGCCCCTGCTGGAAGCGCATGGAGTGCGGGTGAGCGGTCTGAAGAAGGGCCCCAGCTTTCTGGACACTTTGATAGACACCCTGCCTTTGCTGCTGGTAATGATGTTGGTGTTCTCCCTGATGATGCGTCAGAATGCTGTCGCCAACACAAAGGGCTTGCAGTTTGGAAAGAGCCGGGCGCGCATCTACAACGGGGGAAAGAAGGTGACCTTTGCCGATGTGGCTGGTCAAGAAGAAGCCAAGGCCGAGTTGGCTGACATTATCGATTTTTTGAAGAATCCCAAGAAATATACGGCCATCGGTGCAAAAATTCCCACCGGCGTGCTGCTGGTGGGAAATCCTGGTACCGGAAAGACCCTGCTGGCCCGGGCAGTGGCAGGAGAAGCCGGTGTCTCCTTTCTCCACATTTCTGGCAGCGACTTTGTGGAGATGTTTGTGGGTGTGGGTGCTAGCCGTGTCCGTGACCTCTTTGAGCAGGGGCGGCGCATGGCTCCCGCCATCATTTTCATCGACGAGATTGATGCGGTGGGTAGAAGCCGGGGCGCTGGTCTCGGCGGCGGTCACGACGAACGGGAGCAGACCTTGAACCAGATGCTGGTGGAGATGGATGGCTTTGAGAACAAGGACGGAATCATCGTGCTGGCGGCTACCAACCGTCCTGATGTTCTTGACCCCGCACTGCTGCGTCCTGGGCGATTTGACCGTCAGGTGACAGTAGCTCTGCCGGACATCAAGGAGCGGGAGGCCATCCTTTCCGTCCATGCTGCCAAGGTTCCCGTGGATACAGGTGTGGACTTTGGTCGCATCGCCAGGGCCACGCCAGGCATGAGCGGTGCGGAGCTTTCCAGCCTGGTAAACGAGGCTGCCCTCTTTGCCGCAGGAAAGGATCAGGAGAAGGTGACGGAGGAGGACTTTGAGCTGGCACGGGACAAGCTTTTGATGGGAGTTGCCCGGGAGTCCATGGTGATTTCCGAAAAGGAGAAGCGGATGACCGCCTATCACGAGGCTGGCCATGCCCTGCCGTACTATTATCTGGAGCACGCCTCCCCCCTCCACAAGGTGTCCGTCATTCCGAGAGGACGTGCCTTGGGGGTTACCGTGGGCATTCCTGAGGAGGATTCCTATTCCCACACCAGGACTTGGCTGGAAGACCAGCTGGTGATTCTCTTTGGTGGATACGCAGCGGAGTCCTTGGTGTATCAGGACACTACCACCGGTACCCAGAACGACTTGCACCGTGCTACAGAGCTTGCCCGTCGCATGGTGTGCCAGTGGGGCATGGCCCGGGGAGTGGGGGCAGTGGCATACAACCAGGAGGACGAGCCGGTGTTCATGGGACGTGATCTGGTGCGCCACAAAACCTACTCCGAGGAGACTGCCCGTAAGATTGATGCGGCGGTGGAGGAGATTCTCGGCCATGCCCGCCAGCGTTGTGAGGATATCCTGTCTCAGCACCGTGACCAGTTGGACAGCCTTGCTCGGGCTTTGATAGAACGGGAAACCCTCTGTGATGAAGAAATTCGTCAGTTATTGGGATTTAAACCGAGAATATGTGGGGCAGAATCAACAGATGTACCGACAATAGAGAAAGGGTTTCCTCCATGTTTTTAACAATTGAAAGGTTCCCCACTGTTTTTTGAGGAGCGCACATGAACGGAAAGAAAGCACTGGTAGTTCTTGTTTGTTGTTTTATATTTTTAGGTTTCCCTGTGGCAGGAGAGAGCGCTGGATTGTCTACCTCTTCCGCTGCCTTGGCAAACTATCGGACGGCTCTCCGCTGCTATCAGCAGTCCAAGAAGTATGTGGAGAAGGCGGAGTGGGAGAATGCCTTTTCTCAGGCGGAGCTTGGCTTGGCCTATGATGACACCATTTCCGACCTGTGGTTTGTCAGTGCCTACGCCGCCCACCGTCTCGGCAAGAATCCTGCGGAGCTGCTGCCCTCATTGAAGAAGGCCATGGAGCGGGACAAGTGGGTGGACTACAACAAGGACGGTGCCCTGCTGCTCTATGCGGAACTGCTGACGAATACCGGAGACTCCCGTCGTGCTCTGGTCTATCTGGAGGAAGGAAAGGTGTTTCCCTCCTCATCCCGGGAATATATAAAGATTCTGTGTTATTACCGTATGGGAACGGAGGATTCATACGCCATGGCTCGGGAGCTTGTTTCCGAGGCATCTCGCCTGTATCCCGATGACATGCGCTTTCCCCAGGCCTTCTTTACCTATGAGCTGCAGGCGGACTTGACTTACAGTCCTGAGGCTGAGGGACTTGGCAGAATCTTTGCCCAGCGGTTTGAGGAGATGGGGGAGTTCCCTGCTGAATTGTATCTTTCGTCCGCAGTTTTTGCCGAGCCTGCTCTGAAAGTACGTATTCTCCAGTCTTTCAATGCTTCCGGCAAGCGGCATCCCATGTATGCAGTTCTGGCTTTAAAGGAAGGGCTTCTCTCCGAGTCCCAGGCCTACGAGTATTTCTGTACCTTTGCCTCTGAAACCATCTCCTTGACTGAGTTGGAGCTGTTTGTGAACACGATGCAGGACGACAGCACAAAGTCCGCCATGATTGCCTATCTCAACGGCTATCAGGGGGTGTTGACCCATGATTATACGGGAGATCGAATGGCTGATCTGTTCGTCCAGTATTCTCGGTGGCGACCTCCGCA
>CAMGSV010000210.1 GCA_946061495.1 uncultured Spirochaetales bacterium
CACGACACGGTATCCAGGTTTATGGCGGCTGCTGAAAAACGGTGCTGGTGGGTAGGATGACGGACAAGACAAACCGCCTGACACCGGCAGTGGTATCAGGCGGTTTAGAACTGGTGCGGAGGGAACGGCACGGCTGTTTGACTGCTGCTTTCGAGCGTTACTGGGCCTCCAAAAGCTTTTTCACCTCCGCCAGCAGGTAGAAGGAGCCGGTCACCAGCAGCGGTGCCTTCTCCTTCCCGGCCTCCTCAAGGGCATGGTGGATCGCCGCTCGGTAGTCGGCGAGATAGGTGAAGTGGTGGCCTGCTGCCGTGAAGGCATCCTGCAAAAGCTGGGGGTCGGACTGCTTTTCGCCGCCGGGACGGGTGAGGGTGATGCGGGAAAAGCCGGAGACCAGGCGTGCCATGGTGGTTGCGTCCTTGTCGGCGGCGCAGGCAAAGAGCAACTGGGGCTCCTTCTCTGAAAGCCCGCATTCCTCCAGATACCTTTTCAATGTGGAAAGGGTTGACCGAACACTGTTGGGAGTGTGGGCGCCATCGAGTATGATTATCTGTTGATGATACTCCACCACCTCGAATCGTCCAGGGAGTGTGGCCTGGGCCAACCCCTGCTCCATGGCCTCTTCCGGCAGGTCCGGCAGCAGTGTCTTGACCGTGACAGCGGCAGTGGCGGCGTTCCACAGCTGGTAGTCTCCCAGCAGCGAGAGCCTTGTGGTGAGGGGTCGGGAAAAAAGCGGTGACTCAAGCTGTGCCTCCATCTTGCCCTGGACAATCCGTCCGCTGGCGGAAATCACCTTTTCCAGTGAAATTACCGGAGACTGGAGCTCCTTGGCTCGTGCTTCAAGCACCAATTTGGCTGCCTCCTGCTGAAGCCCCAGCACCACGGGAACACCTTCCTTGATGATTCCAGCCTTCTCGGCGGCAATCTTTTCTATGGTGTTCCCCAGAAATTCAGTGTGCTCCAGCTCAATGGGGGTGATGACGGAAATCTTTGGCATGATGACATTGGTGGCATCCAAGCGCCCCCCAAGGCCGGTCTCAAAGATTCCCCAGTCCACGTGGGCCTCCTGGAAGCAGATGAAGGCAAAGGTGGTCACCAGCTCGAACCAGGTGATGGGCCGCTGGCCAGGTAACGCTCTGGTGGGAATGGCCGCGACGGTTTCCATCAGCCTTGTGCTGGCCGCCAGATACACCTCCTCCGGCAGGGGGCCCTTGGCAGAGGCCACCCGTTCGGCAAAGCTCAGGATGTGGGGTGAGGTGTAGAGGCCGGTGGTGTATCCTGCCGCCTCCAGAATCGATGCAATCATGACGGAGGTGGAGCCCTTGCCCTTGGAGCCCGCCACATGGACGGAAGGGAAGGTGTCCTGGGGATTGCCCAGCTTCTGGCAGAGAAATTCCATGGTGTCCAGCCAGAAAATATCCTTCTGGGGCAGCTTTTCAAAATTGAGGTAGGAGTCAAGCCACTGCTGCAGCCTGTCCAGTGATGGGTGTTCCTTCATAGTGTCCTTGTAAAAAGAATGAGCCAGTTGAAACATCAACTGGCTTCCGTATGCTAGCGTCCGCAGCACTGCTTGTACTTGCGACCGGAGCCGCAGGGACAGGGATCGTTGCGTCCCACCTTGGGAACGGAACGGACCACCGTCACGTTCTCCGCCTGCCGGCGCTGGGCCATGGGAGAGGCGCTGGCAGCCTGTCGGGCAGCGTTGCCGTCAAAGGCTTCCATGGCATTGTGCTGGGCGTTCATCTGGCGGAACTGGGTTCCGCCCCGAACCTGGGGACTGCGGCGTGTGGCATCCTCCTCCCGCTGCACCTTCACCCTGAACACCCGGGAGGCAATCTCGCCCTTGATGGAGTCGATCATGTCGTAGAAGATGTTGAATCCATCGATTTTGTACTCGGTCAGGGGATTCTTTGAGCCGTAGGAACGCAGGTGCACTGCCTCCCGCAAGCCCTCCAGCTGCTCCAGGTGATCCAGCCACTTCTTGTCGATGAACTGCACGTACTGGTAGCGGATGAACATGTTCAGGTTCTCCTTGCCAGCCAGCAGCTCCTTCTCCAGCAAGTCCTTCTCCAGCAATGAGATGATGTACTCACCCTTGTTTGACTGGGTAGACAGCTCCTCCGGTGTCACCACCAGTCCGAACTGCTGCTTCAGCTGGGCGGCCAGGTCTGCGTCGGTGCCGCTGGACTTCTTGCCGGTGTACTCCTCCACCAGCTGGCCCACCATATCGGTGGCGGTGGACAGGACTCGCTCTCTCAGGTTTTGATCCACCAGAATCTGGTCCCGCTGGTCGTAGATGAACTTGCGCTGCTCGTTCAGCACGTCGTCGTACTCCAGCAGGTGCTTTCTGATCTCGAAGTTCCGCTCCTCAACCTTCTTCTGGGCCTTCTCGATGCCCTTGTTCAGCCAAGGATGGTTGATGGGTTCTCCCGGCTCCATGCCGATGCGGGCCATGATGCCCTTCATCTTCTCGCCGCCAAACAGCCGCATCAGGTCGTCGTCCATGGAGATGTAGAACTTGGAGCGTCCCGGATCACCCTGACGGCCGGAGCGTCCCCGCAACTGGTTGTCGATGCGGCGGCTCTCGTGGCGCTCCGTACCCATGACGTAGAGACCGCCCAGGTTCTTCACCTCCTCGTAGTCTGCCAGCCACTTCTCCTTCTCGATCTTCAGGGCAGCCTCAAACTGCTCCGGCGTGGCGCTGGTGCCAGCCCGCTTCCTGGCCCTGAACTCCGGGTTACCGCCCAGCTTGATGTCGGTACCACGTCCTGCCATGTTGGTGGCGATGGTGACGGCACCCTTTGCACCAGCCTCCGCAATGATGAGGGCCTCGCGGGCATGGTTCTTGGCGTTCAACACCTCGTGGCGCACACCGCGGCGGGTCAAAAGGGCGGAAAGGTGCTCCGACTTCTCGATGGAGACGGTGCCCACCAGTATGGGCTGGCCCTTGCCGTGGCATTCGATGATCTCCTTGCAGATGGCCTCCCACTTGTCGTTTTCGGTCATGTAGACCTCGTCGTCCTCGTCCTTTCGTGCCACAGGCTTGTTGGTGGGAATCACCACCACCTCCAGTCCGTAGATCTTGTCGAACTCCACCGCCTCGGTCTCGGCGGTACCGGTCATGCCGGAAAGCTTGTCGTACATGCGGAAGAAGTTCTGGAAGGTGATGGTGGCCAGGGTTCTGTTCCGCTGGGCAATGCGGATGTGCTCCTTGGCCTCGATGGCCTGGTGGAGTCCGTCGCCGTAGCGGCGGCCCTCCAGGATACGTCCGGTGAACTCGTCTACAATCTGCACCTGGCCGTCCCGCACCACGTAGTCCACATCGGGCTTGTAGAGGGTGTGGGCCCGCACCGCCTGGGTGAAGTAGTGGATGTACTCGAAGTTGCTCTCCTCAAAGAGGCTGCCGGTAATCAGGTTGCGCTTCTGGAGGATTTCTTCTATTTTAAGCATTCCCTGGTCGGTGAAGGAGACCCGGCGTGACTTCTCGTCCAGCTTGTAGTCACCCTTGATGGCCTCCCCCTGGGCCTCGTCGGGATAGTCGCCGGTGGCGGGATCCTTTTCTACCTCCGTCAGCTGTCGCACGTACTTGTCAACCTCGTGGAACTTGAAGGTGTCATCCTCGCCGGCACCGGAGATGATGAGGGGGGTGCGGGCTTCGTCGATGAGGATGGAGTCGATTTCGTCCACAATGCAGAAGGCGAAGTCACGCTGGACCTTCTGGCTGGGGTCAATCTGCATGTTGTCACGGAGATAGTCAAAGCCCAGCTCGTTGTTGGTACCGTAGGTGATGTCGCAGTTATAAGAAATTTTTCGGGCATTATTGTCCATGCCGGAGACGATGGAGCCCACCGTCACTCCAAGGTAGGTGTACACCGGCCGCATCCAGTCGGCGTCACGCTGGGCCAGATAGTCGTTCACCGTCACCACGTGGACACCACGGCCCGTAAGACTGTTGAGATAGGCAGCCGCCACCGACATGAGGGTCTTTCCCTCACCAGTCTTCATCTCCACAATGCGGCCGGAATTCAACACGATGGAGCCCATCAGCTGCACGTCGTAGGCCCGCTCCCCCAACACACGGTTGGCGGCCTCCCTGGCCAGGGCAAAGGCTTCCGGCAATATGTCATCCAGGGTCTCGCCCTTGGCCAAGCGCTCCTTGAACTTTTGTGTCTGCTGGGGAAATTCTTCGGCCGCCAATCCCTGGGCCCAGGCTTCCTTCTGGTTGATCTTCTCAACCACAGGCAGAAGCTGCTTTACGTCACGGTCCCGCTTGGAACCAAAGA
>CAMGSV010000211.1 GCA_946061495.1 uncultured Spirochaetales bacterium
ATAGAAATCTGTCTGCTCTGATAAAAGTGATTGAAACCTTCGAACACCCTCGATACATTGTTTCTTAACCTTTGTAACTTTTTGAGAACTTATTGCTGTTGCCTTCTCCCCATTTTCTTCCTTATATTTAATATAAGCAGGAATAAATTCTGGAAAGTCATAAATAGTTCTTGTTTTTGCATAATTAATATCTTTTTGTTTTGCATTTTTAGGTAACAACTTCCTAAAATAATTATTCAATTGAGCCCTAAGTTGTTCGTTTTCCATTGAAAAGATTATGGCATCAAATTCATGGTACATAGAATCTTTATTAATCCAAGTATCATCTTTTGTAAGTATATCCATTGGAGTCAGTAAAACATAATCCCCATTAAAACTTGGAAGATAATAGCTCTTAGAATTCCAGCTTTCTGTTTCATAGTTAAAAGAAACTTTATTTATAGCATAGTTCTTACAAAACTTTTTGTCAATGTATTGTTTTGCGAAAGTTTCTGTATATTCAAGCAAAAACTCTTTTATCAAATTTGTTGTAAAATCACTTATTGAGTCTCTTCCAACACCATCTTTAAACAAGCAGAGTTTTTCCAAATGAGAATGTGTCTCTTTTTCTTCTCCAAAATCGGATAAAACAGTTGAGAAGTTATGATTCAAAGTTTTTGCAAAATCATTTCCCAAACCACGACCAGAATTGCCATTTAAAGAAAAACCTAACCAATTTTGTTTAACCTCTGGGAAATTATACCAGCTTTTTAACAAACCACTATTAACATTCGTACATAAAGACTTATTTCTTAGGAAAACTACATACGAAATAATATCTTTATGCAACTTCTGATATTCTTCTTTTTTACTATTAAATAATAAAAAAGGGTCTATAAAAAGAGGTAAATCATTTATAAGAGAAATATTTAATGCTCCATATGATTCTAATACTTCTTCAGAAACATTGAAATAATCAGAAAAATACACTCTGCCTCCTCCCTCAAATCACCTTCACCCTGGTATCCGGCGCCAACAGCTTGAACACCTCACCCACATTGATTTTGGAGGGGCTATCCGCAAAGCTGCTGTCACGGAACACCGCACGGAGGGGCTGCCTCTTGGCGATGGCCTTGACAACACTGTCGGGAATGTTCTCGTCAAAGCAGGCGATCAGGTCGACCTCATTGTAGGTATGGACGGTGCAGCCTTCAATGGTCTCGGAAGTATAGGGCAGAGACAGGGGAAGTCCCCATTCAAGCAGGCAGCCGAACAGCAGGTCAAGGTCGGTGCGGTCTGCCTTCACATTGGATTCCAGCATGGGCAGCAGGTCTTGAGAATACTCGTTTGCAGAGTAGTAGACATCGTTCATGTTGGTGTCATCCAGTTTGAAGACACGGAAGCCGGTGTCGAGTGGGGAGTGATTAGTGGTTAGTTGATAGTTTGTAGTGGCTAGTGGGAAGTGGGAAGTTTCACTCTCATTGCATGAAGCATTTCCCACTACCAACTGTCCACTAATCAACCTTCCTGCTCTGCGGATTCGCTCTTTTCCTATTTCGCAAATCGTTCCATAGCCAGCTTTGTAAGCAACACTGTCCTCGGAACATTTTTCTGGGAGTTGTACCATGATAAACTTTCTGTTGCCACCATCTTCTTTGTTCATTTCCATAATCGCTTGTGCTGTTGTTCCAGAACCACTGAAAAAGTCCAAAATTAAAGAATCGGAATCGCTGGCAATCTGAATCATCTTTTTCAGCACACCAATAGGCTTCGGGAAATCAAATACCTTGTTGCTTTCGAAAAGGTTTCTAATATCTCGTGTTGCTTTTTTATTACCTTCAACATCAGTCCAGAGGTTGCCAGGGGCTTTGGTTCGATTCTCTAAATAGAACTTCTGATAAACTTGCCAAACCTCTTCGCCTTGGCGTTTTGTCTTTTTCCATGCAAGCATATGCTCTGCTTCCATTTTCTTCGCAGTTTCGGGAGAGCAAATCCATCTGCTTTCATATCCAGTCGGACCGATAGGATAGACCTGCGTTCCATCTGGTGCTGTTAGAGGAAAATACATGGTTGGTCTATCTTCTCGTCTATCCTCGCCACCAGTTCTTCTTAACGGTCTAATTAAGTATCTACCGTATTCATCCACTTGGTCGTATATTTTGGCACTTTCTTCGTCCATAGGAAGACCGTTGATATGCGTCAAAGAACTGTTTTTTGCATACACCAAAATATAATCCAACTCATTAACCAGTCCATCAAAGCCGCCACCCGTAGGAGTACCTGTTGCTCTTGTAATACAGGTCATGAAGTTTCCTGCACCAAAAACTTCATCGCAAATCTTCTTGAGGTTACTTTGCTCATTGTCATCGATAGAAATAAAAATTACACCATCTTCGGAGAGGAGATTTCTTGCTAATGACAACCGAGAATACATCATCGAACACCAGTCAGAATGAAATCTTCCATTAGAATCCGTATTCCTGAACATACGGTTTCCCTCGTCATCAACTGCTCCACTCTCAACTTTCCACTCTTCACTCTCCATCGCAAAATCATCCCGGTAGATAAAATCATTCCCAGTATTATAGGGCGGATCGATGTAAATCATCTTGACTGCACCGAGATAGCTTTCCTGCAGGAGCTTCAGCACCTCAAGGTTGTCACCCTCGATGTAAAGGTTCTCGGTGGTGTCCCAATTCACGCTCTCTTCCTTGCACGGACGCAGGGTCTTGCGGATAGGCTTGTTTGCTTCCACAATGGCTGCCTTTTTGCCCACCCAAGTGAATTCGTACGCTTCGCTGCCCTCAATCACGTCGCCGGAAAGCATCTGCTTCAAAAGGTCAAAATTGATTGCCTTTTTCGGCTTGCCGTTCTCATCAAGGGTCTCGGTGATGCAGTTGGGAAACAATGCGCCAATCTTTTCTATGTTTTGCGCCGTCATGTCAACGGACTCCATTCTCATCTTTTCCATTACATTTCCTCCAATGCGTTTTTCAGCAATTTCAATTCCTTGTTCACTTTCATCTGGACATTCAACTGTTTCTCTTTGCGAATCTTCCCTTGCAACACTTCAAGTTACTCTACCCATCCCTCACCTCCAGCGGACCATAGGAAATTTCCACCTGGGACTTGAGCTTGTTTCCCGATGCCGAAATATCAGTTACCACCACTATCCGATATGTCCCCGCCGGAACTTGTGGTACCACGAACAACAGCTGGCTGGGCTTGTTGGTTGCCACTACAGAAGCCTTAACTCTTTCCGCCGGAGTATCCTTCGGCACAAGATAAATTCCTTGATCCTGCCCCGCTCCTATCTTCAATGCCTTTCCCCTGATCCGTGCCAAATTATTGGTATAAATCATCGGGCAGCCTCTGGATTCCATTGAAGATTCTAGAGGGGCTTTCCCAGGGTGTGGCAGTACAGGCTCCACAGACTGAATGCAATGGCTAGCACCTGCCCTTTTCACCGTACCCACCTTTATGTTCTGAATTGCCTTGCGACACACTGTTGATGGAGTAAAAGAAAGGGATAATTTCTGGGCAATCTCACTTTTTGTGCTGCCAGCATCAATGCTTCCATCCACCGTCATTCGCAGGGTGCCAAAATCCAGCAGCTCAATTGCATAGCCTTGGGCAAGCTTATTCAACAGCAGTTGATTCAACTGTGATACCACATAAAAGACCGTTTCCTTGGAAAGAAGGTTGGAGCGGCTTTCTGCAAGCTCTGCTATGGCATTCCCCACAGTAAATCGTCGTTGTTGAACCTGGCCGTAACACACTGGCCTTTCAGACTCAGATTTTAGGTTGCTTTGTTGCAGCTTTATGTCCACCGTCCGCTCCTGCGGTCTAGGATTGTAAAGGGAATATTTCTTTCTCGGCACAGTTCCTCCCGTCAGTATTGTATCATAGACATACGTGTATTCCAATATCACACACAGTTTCCTGTCAATAATACTGTCTGTGTCATTGCAATGCACGGGACAGTAATACGGCACTACAGGGGAGGGTATCACGTCTATACCAGGGGGTGTTTCATGGCAATGTCAGGGAGTTCATCCTAGTTAAAATGAAAGGTTCAGTGTAGTTAGAGTAACAGATTCATTCTAGCTAGAATGAACAGTACATGGTAAATGGAACAAAGAACAACTTTTTTTGAAAGCACAAGCAAAGCCTTCTTACAGACAAATTTTAACGGTGAAGGTGCCAATCTGTCAAGACAAACACACCCCCTTGCAACAAAAAAGGCCCCAGCTGGGGCCTCCTCATGTCAGGAAGTAAAC
>CAMGSV010000212.1 GCA_946061495.1 uncultured Spirochaetales bacterium
GGGTGAGTCCCTGGTGCCCCTCCGGCTGTATTCCCGCCGAATGCACCCCATCAGCCTCCTTCGAGGTGAAGAACTCCAGGGTTCGCACCATTCCCTCGTATCCCTGGTCGTTGGTATGGTTGTTGGCCAGGGAGAACACGTCAAAGCCGGCGTCGATGGCGGCCTGGGCGTAGGGGGGCTGCACGTTGAAGGTGGGGTAGCTCTCGTAGGGCCGTCCCCCATGCACCGGGGTCTCCAGGTTTGCGAAGGTCAGGTCATCATTCTGGATGATGGTCTCGATGTCCTTGTAGATGAGGCGGTAGTCCGCCATCCTGAAATTCTCGATGTGGGCCATGATGTCCCCGCCGAAGGTCAGCACCAGGCGGCTGGGCAGGGGAGGCTCCACCGTCTGGGAATCCTGTTCCGGGGGAACCAGCTCTCCGGTGGCACTACCGTCTCCCTCAGCTGGAATCTCTGGGGGCAGGGAAGGGCTCGAGGCGCAGGAGAAGAGGAGTGCGGCCAGAACAGTGGTCAGTGAAAAAAAGGCAAATCTTTGTAATTTCATGATATTGCGTCAATTATAACATTGACAGTAAGAATTCTTCAAGGTAGAATGGGCGCAAAGCTATAAAGATAATTACTAAGAGGAGAATTCTTTTTTAATGGCAAGCCAACAATTCGTGTATTTCTTTGGGGCCGGAAAGGCCGATGGTGACGCCTCCATGAAGATGGAGCTGGGCGGAAAGGGCGCAAACCTGGCGGAGATGACCAGTCTGGGAATCCCTGTTCCTCCAGGGTTCACCATTTCCACTGAAGTCTGCAAGTTGTTCTACGAGAATGACCGTGCCTATCCTGCCGGCCTCAAGGAGGAGGTGGCGGCCAACCTGAAGGCACTGGAAGAGCTTATGGGCAAGAAGCTGGGTGACGCTGACGATCCCCTGCTGGTATCCGTTCGCTCCGGCGCCGCCATTTCCATGCCTGGAATGATGGACACCATCCTGAACCTGGGAATGAACGACAAGGCTGCCGCAGGCCTTGCTGCCAAGACCGGCAACCCCCGCTTTGCCTGGGATGCATACCGCCGCTTCATCCAGATGTTTGGCGACGTCGCCATGGGGGTTCCCGCCGACCACTTCGAGGATGCCATCGCCGAGCTGAAGGCAAAGCGGGGCGTCACCCTGGACACCGACCTCACCGCCGCCGACCTGGAGGAGCTGGTGGGAACATACAAGGAAATCTACAAGAAGGCCATTGGCAAGGACTTCCCCCAGGATCCTGTGGAGCAGCTGTGGGGCTCCATCGATGCAGTGTTCGGCTCCTGGATGAACGACCGGGCCATCAAGTATCGGGCCATGAACAATATCAAGGGGTTGGCGGGAACTGCCGTGAACATCCAGTCCATGGTGTTCGGAAACTTCGGCATGGATTCTGGAACTGGTGTTTGTTTCAGCCGCAACCCCTCCACTGGAGAGAACAAGTTCTACGGCGAGTACCTGATGAACGCCCAGGGTGAGGATGTTGTTGCTGGAATCCGCACTCCGGAGAAGATCAGCAAGCTGGAGGAGGAGAACCAGGAGGTGTACAGCCAGCTCATCGCCATCCGGGAGCGGCTTGAGAAGCATTATCGTGACATGCAGGACATGGAGTTCACCGTCCAGCAGGGCAAGCTCTTCATCCTCCAGACCCGCAGTGGAAAGCGCACCGGCCAGTCAGCCGTCAAGTGCGCCGTGGACATGGTGGAGGAGGGGCTCATCACCCGTGAGGAGGCCGTGCTCCGTGTGTCTGCAGCCCACATCGACCAGCTGCTGCACCCCATGATCGATGCCGCCGCTCTCAAGTCTGCCCAGCAGCTCACCAAGGGGCTCAACGCCTCTCCGGGAGCCGCCTGCGGACAGATTGTCTACACTGCCGACGAGGCGGAGCAGTGGGTGAAGGAGGGAAAGAAGGTTATCCTGGTGCGAAAGGAGACCAGTCCTGAGGACATTTCCGGAATGGCCTGCTCCGAGGGAATCCTCACCTCCACCGGTGGAATGACAAGCCACGCTGCCGTTGTGGCCCGTGGTATGGGAACGCCCTGTGTCTGCGGTGCCCAGGAGGTTGTTGTTTCTGGCAAGAGTGTTACCATCGGCAGCACCACCTTCAAGGAGGGGGACTTCATCACCATCGATGGCTCCACCGGCTGTGTCTACGCTGGCGAGCTGCCCCTGAAGGAGGCGGGAATCTCTGCCGAGCTCAGCACCTTCCTGGGCTGGTGCGACGAGATCTGCGACGCATCCCAGCGGGGCAGCCTCAGGGGCTTCAACGTCCGCGCCAACGCCGACCAGCCTGCCGATGCCGCCCAGGCCTTTACCTTTGGCGCCAAGGGAATCGGTCTGTGCCGCACCGAGCACATGTTCTTTGACCGGGAAAAGTTGATTCACTTCCGTGCCATGATTGTTTCCGACACGGTGGAGCAGCGGAAGCGGGCATTGGCCAACATCCTGCCCCTGCAGCAGAAGGACTTTGCCGGAATTCTGGAGGCCATGAACGGCCGACCGGTAACCATCCGTCTGCTGGATCCGCCCCTCCACGAGTTCATTCCCCATACCCGCGCCGAAAAGGATGAGCTGGCCGAATTCATGAAGATCAACCCAGACCAGCTTACCGTAAAGCTGGACAAGCTCCACGAGATGAACCCCATGCTGGGCCACCGTGGCTGCCGTCTTGGCGTTACCTATCCCGAAATCTACGACATGCAGGTGGAGGCCATCGCACGGGCTGCCGCCGACTGCATCGCCCGCAACATCCCCGTAAAGCCGGAAATCATGATTCCCATCGTCTGTGACGTGAAGGAGCTCTCAATCCTCCGTGGCCGTGCCGAGGCTGTCATCGCCAAGGTGTTCGAGAACAATCCTGCCGCCGTAAAGGACATCCTCATCGGTTCCATGATCGAGGTGCCTCGTGCCGCACTGCAGGCAGCCAAGCTGGCGGACTGTGCCGACTTCTTCAGCTTCGGTACCAACGACCTGACCCAGATGACCTTTGCCTTCAGCCGTGACGATGCCGTCAAGTTCCTGCCTTCCTACCTAGACCAGGAGATCTTTGAGGTGGATCCCTTCAAGACACTGGACGAGTCCGGCGTGGGCGAGCTGGTGAACATCGCACGGGAGCGCTCACGGTCCGTGAAGCCCGATATCAAGCTGGGAATCTGCGGCGAGCATGGTGGAGACCCCGAAACCATCGACTTCTGCTACAGGGCTGGCTTGAACTATGTATCTTGTTCTCCATACCGAGTACCAGCTGCTCGCTTGGCTGCAGCTCAGGCTGTCATCAAGAATAGGTAGAAGTAGATTGCAATGATACAGGTGAGGGAGCAGTTAGTTGTTTTCCCTCACCTTTTTTGTATCCTTGTAATTGCTTATAATGTATATTCTGTCTACCAATATACAATCCAACTTCTCGCATACATAAAATAACGATACGTGTATGATCAGCTAACTTCCTGTCCCCACTCAGCTATACACAGAGTCGCTCTGTTGGCGGAAGTTGATTCCCATCAGCAGACCGATGCACAGCATTCCTGTCCACAGGGATGAGCCGCCATAGGACAAGAACACCAGTGGAATTCCCGTAATGGGCATGATGCCCATCACCATGCCAACGTTCACAATGAAATGGAAAAAGAACATGGCCAAGATCCCCGACGCAATGTAATAGCCGAAAAGGTTCTTGGAGTTCCTGATGATAGAAATTATACGAAAGAGTATAATTAAGTACAACAAGAACACTAGACATCCACCGACAAAGCCCCACTCCTCGGAAAGTATGCTGAAGATGAAGTCGGTGCTCTGCTGAGGCAGGAACCGGTAGTGGCTCTGGGTCCCATTGAGGAATCCCTGGCCAAAGATATTGCCTGAACCGATGGCAATCTTTGACTGGATGATGTTCCAGCCGGCTCCCAAGGGGTCACTGTCGGGGTCTATAAAGATGATGAGCCGCTGAATCTGGTAGGGCTTCAGCACCTTGCTGGCGGCAATGGACATGAGCAAAGCGAAGGTGGTGATGCCAAAGCAATAGGCTATCCAGTAGTAGTATTTGTTCTTGAACAATATGTAGCCCATCATGCCGATGAGTGTGATGGTTCCTGTTGCGGCAATCACAACGAATCTGAGCCGCTGGTCTGTCAGCACCTTCAGTATGGGAATACTCCGCTGGAGAATCTCAGACTCCCACACTGGCAGCACCGTGCAGGCAAGGGGCATCGTGCCTGCGAGGACCAGCATCAG
>CAMGSV010000213.1 GCA_946061495.1 uncultured Spirochaetales bacterium
CCAGCAAGATCACGGCGGAGACGGACCTGCTGAACCTTTCCACCCTGGGCTTCCGGGGAGAGGGCCTTTCCTCCATCGCCGCCGTCAGCCGACTCCAGATCACCTCCACCGCCCAAGACCACACCGGCTCCCAGGAAGCCACAGCTGCCAGTTCCTGGCGGCTCACTGCCTCCGTCACCCAGGATCACCTCATTGTTCCCGCCAACCTGAGCCAGGGCACCATCGTCCAGTCGGAAGCCCTCTTCGAGAATTTTCCCGCCCGCAGAACCTTTCTCAAGCGGCCTGCGGCAGAAACCCTCATGTGCCGCCAAACCTTCATCGAAAAGGCCCTGCCCCGCACCGACATCTCCTTCCGGCTGATGATTGACGGCAAGCAGCGGCTGGATCTACCAAAGGGCCAGAGCCTTGCCCAGCGGTTCACCGAGGCATTGGGACTCAAGGATGCCCCGGAGCTCTTCTACGAAATCCACAGCCCCAGCGGCACTGCAGCAGACTGGAAATTCACCATCATCATCGGGGAGCCTGCCGTCAGCCGCAACGACAAGAAGCTCATCTATATTTATGTCAATGGAAGAAAAATCAATGAATACAGCTTGATGCAGGCCATTGACTACGGAGCCACCGGCTACTTCCCCAACGGCACCCATCCCGTGGCCGCCCTCTTTCTTGAGGTGAACCCCGCACTGGTGGACTTCAACATCCACCCGGCAAAGCGGGAGGCCCGCTTCAAGGACCTGGCCCCCATCCACCGGGGAATCAGCCAGTCCGTGAGAATTTTCTTCCGAAACTACTCCGTCTCCAAGCTGTCCACCCAGGCAGCAGACTACCTGCTGCAGGAGGATGCCATGCCAGCAGGCAGCCATCCCCACACGGAGCGGGCTATCTACGACGAGGGGCCACTGGAAATCAGCGGGAAGAGCTGGTGGCAGCAGGCAAAGGCAAATCATCACGGCGGACAGCGGCAGGGAGACGAGTTTGATTTCGGCACCTCCACCTATGGCACTCCCCAGCAACAGGACAGCCAGCAAGGCCAAGCAGCACCCAGGGATACAGGAACAAACCTGCGCCACCAGTTTTTCAACGACTGCTACAGTCAGGCTGCCATTCCCACCCCTCACTACGAAACAAAAACGGAAGGAAAGCAGGAACAGGCGCTGCAAGAGGCATACTATGGGGTACAGAAGGAATCAGCGAGGCCAGTGGCACAGACCGAAGCAGCCATGAGGCAATCAGTCCAAAGGCCATCCCTCCAGTCAGCCAGTGAACCGGACGACCTTCCACAGCTGCGGTATCTGGGAACCACCCAGGGCGTCTACCTGGTGGTGGAGTTGGGGGATAGTCTCTACCTCATCGACCAGCACGCCGCCCACGAGCGCCTCCTCTACAACCGCTTCATTGCCCAAGCGGGACAGCGACAGCACCTGCTGGTTCCTTACGTGGTGGAAACCGCCAGCGACGCCGACGACGAATACCTCCGCTCATTGACAGCACGGCTGGAGGCGGCGGGCTTCGAGACAAAGGAATGTGGTGAAGGACGGTGGGAGTTTTCCTCTGTGCCGCTCCAATGGCAGGGAACGGAGGCAGACTTGGAGCATGACCTGCTGGCAAAGCGCATTGTCCCAGAGGAGCTGGTGGCAAGCCTCGCCGCCACCAACGCCTGTCGTCACGCTGTCATGGATGGCACCGTCCTAGACGAAGCCACCGCCACCCAGCTGGCAAAAGACACCCTGGCACTGGAGGATCCCCACTGCCCCCACGGCCGCCCCCTGTGGCTCAAAATCAGCCGTGAGGATATGGACCAGGGTGTGAAGCGTACATAAGGGAAGTACGACACACCGGTGTGAAGCGTACATAAGGGAAGTACGACACGCCCTGTGAAGCGTACATACAGTGAGCTCCACACACCGAGCATCAAGGCTACACGTAGATGTCGTCGCTGCGGCCGTAGATGATGAGGCTTCCCTCCTCCCAGGCACGGCGCAGGACGCTGAAGAACTGGGCTGTCACCTCGTCGCAATCACGCCGCCGCATGGGTCGCCGCAGCTCCTCCTCCTCCAGAATAATGTCGCCACGAGTCTTGGACACGTTGGAAAGAATCTTCTGACGGAAGGGCTCCGGCTTTCCTGCAATCAACAGGGCGATTTCCCCCTCTCCCATGGTGTGGAGCTTCTTCTGCAGGAAGCGGTCGTCGGCCATGAGAATGTCGTCCATGGTGAAAAGCCGGTCCCGAATGTCGTTGCTCAGGTCTGGGTCAAGGTCGGACAGGGCGGAAAGGATATCCTTCTCAGCGTTGGGACTCATCCGCTTCAAAATCTCAGTCAAGGCGCCCCGTCCGTCCATGGCATCGGCGGAGGTGGTGTTCATCAGCAGCACCTTGTCGTGCATGGCCTTGTCCACCCGCCGCAGAATCTCCGGATCCACGGGAGCCAGCTTTGCCAGGCGGCGGATGGTGTCCTTCTTGTCCTCGGAATCCATCTGGTTGATGACCTCCGCCGCCACCGCAGGCTTTATCCGTGACAAGACTAGGGTTCGCACCGGTGTGGGCTCGTCCCGCAGCAGGGCAAAGATCCGCTGGCCGTCCATCTCCTGCAGGTAGTCGAAGGGCACCCCCTCAGGAAAGGGAACTGCCTTGGAAATCAGCTCCTCGGCCCGCTGGCTTCCAAAAGCCTTCTCCAGAATGGTTCTGGCAGTGGTGACCCCCCCTTGCTGGCGTGCATTGTCCAGCAGGGTCTTGAACTCCGCCAGAATAACCTCCGCCTCGGCAGGATCCACCCGGCGGATGGAGGCTATCTCAGGGATGATTCGCTCCGTCTGCTCCGGCGTCAGGTGGGAGATGACCTTGGCGGCCTCGTCGGTTCCAATCAGCAGCAGGAACTTGGCCACCCGGCGGTAGATGTTCTCCCGGCCATCCGCCTCACGGGGAGCCTCTGGCACCTTGATGAGGCCGTGGCGCATGAAGTCCTGGTTGGCGGAGCCGCTTCCCGGCCGAATCATGCCACCGGTAGCTGTCGCAGACGCAGACCTCTTCCCGGTGGACCCATCGTTCCGTTTGCCCACACCCTGAAGCTGGCTCCCAATACCACTGACGTTTCCCAACATACCGGTGGCCGAACGAGCGGTGCCACTCCCTTGAGAACTGCTCTTTTTGGAAGATACAAATCCCGGACGAGTTGACAGGGAGGTACGGTCTGCCCTTGAGGCAGCAGACGAAGCCTCAGCCCCTCCCACCAAGCTGCGAGGAGTAAACTGCTGCTCCCGTCCAGATGTTGATGCAGGCTGCTGGTTTGAGGTACTCCACGTGTCCGGATTGGACTTGCCCAAGGCAGTGGCAAGCAGATCCTGAAGGCTCCACTTGCCCGCCACGGTGGCCTTCTTTTTCTTTTCTTTACCCTTGGCAGCCGATTCACCCACCTCCACTACATCGTTCCCCCGGCCAGCTGGATTTCCAGCCCCAAGGGAAACAGCAATACCTGTACCCACCGGAACACCATTCACCGTTCCTCGAATGCTGTTGGGGCTGTTCATGGAAGCCCGCACCAAGTCAGCCGCCACATTGGGAGTAAAGCTGTCTTGGGGAGCCTCCACAGGGGTCTCCCCCTCTCCCATGCCGGCAACCCGCTTATATGCCTGAATACGATAATCCTCATTCGCCATGGAACCATTCTACCATGAGGAGCGATGGGGTCGCAAGGGTATTCAACTACAAAGAACGAGCAACCCGTAGGCCAAGAATCCTTCCGTCATACTCTGGAACAATTCCACTGCGGGTACTTACCGTGCAATAAGGAGCACTCCTTCCGAAGCTTCCCCCACGATACACTCTATACTCACCAGAGGAAGACGGTTCTGCAAGTCCGGTAACTGGTGTGTCGGACTTCACCGTGCCAAACCAGTCCCAGCACCACTCCCACACATTGCCGCTCATATCGTAAAGCCCTAAGGCATTTGGTATCTTCATCCCCACCTCATGGGAACGCCGTGGACTAGTCCCGTTATACCAGGTCACCTCCTGAATACTATTGCTGCCGGCATACTCCAGACACCAGTTCTCGGTATCGGCAGGATTTCCACCGCGAGCTGCAAGCTCCCATTCAGCCTCCAGCGGTAATCGGTAGCCTTTTTTCACCATATCCATATAGGGTAGCCGTGCCAGCTTCCCATCTTCAGCTGAATATACCTTTCTCAAAGCCTTGTCGCTATAGTACACGCAGGCAGCTTCCCCCATAGTGGCAGCAGTCAGC
>CAMGSV010000214.1 GCA_946061495.1 uncultured Spirochaetales bacterium
CCGCAAGGAGCAGAAGGCGGCAGAGCGCAGGCAGAAGCAGGAGGCAAAGGCATCTGCTGTGGTAGGAACTGGGGATTCCGCTGCTGGTGGTTCCGGCAACGCATGAGGATACATTGAGATGAAAGGGCTTTCATTCAAAGGGTGGGTTCCCCTGGCTGTTCTGATGATGGCGGGGATGTCCCTGTGGAGCCAGACGGCCTCCAAGGTAATCCAGGATGCGGTGGAAAAGTCCAGTCAGCCTGATGCCAAGATTTCTTCAATTATCGGCCAAGTGGAGAAGGCCGCCGCCACCTCCCGTGACTCAGACAAGCGCTCCCTCTACACCTTTTTAGGTTCCCTGACGGAGCAACTGGGGCAGTACCACGAGGCGGCAACCTGGTACGGCATGGCTGCAGGTATTGCCGCTCCCCCGGCCACGGGCACTCCCAGCCTCACCACGGAGCAGCTGGTGCTGGCGGCGGTGCGGTGCAGCCTCAGCTGTGGCGACAGCCAGCGGGCGGATACCTATCTTGAGTCCCTCAAGGATTCCACCGTGGCGGAGACCGTGGCCTACTCCCGGCTTTATTCGCTGTGGAGCAGGCTAGGCCGGGTGGACTCCACCTCCCAGTTGGTGGAGCCGCTGTCCCTCCTTGAAACCTATGCCAGCCTTGAGTCCATGGAGTTGGTGCGGCCGCCACTGTACCTCACCCTGTGGTATCTGACGGAACAGGAGCAGTGGAGTCAGCGGCTCCAGAAGGAATATCCCAAGTCTGCGGAGGCGGCGCTGGTAGCCGGGGAGGCCCAGCTGCTTCCCTCACCCTTCTGGTTCTTCCTGCCGCAGAAAGAATCCGTGGCTTGGGTTGGTTCCCCCGTCACATCGGGTGCGAAAGCCTCTGGCACAGAGACAAGCTCCAGGGGGCGGACTTCTGCCACCGATGCCCAGGAGGGGGGCCAGAGCCATGTGGTTGTCAAGCAGCAGGTGGGCTTCTTCCGCAACCGGGAGAATGCGGAGAACCTGGCTCAGCGCTTGCGGGATGCAGGATTCAAGCCAAACATAGCGGAAGAGCAGCGGCAGAGTGGCACCGTGTACTTTGTGGTGACGGTGCCGGAGGACAAGGACAATACCATGGGCCTCAAGCTCAAGACTGCCGGCTTTGAGTGCTATCCCGTGTTCGCCGACGAATGATATGCGATGTTGCCCCGACGAATAGTAGAAAACGTCGTCCCCGACGAACAGCCACACAAGGTCGGTCCCCGATGAGCTGCATCAAATAGGGGGCTGGCGAGTACTTCTTACTTGTCCAGGATGAACTCCACCCGGCGGTTCTTCCACCAGTTGGCCTTGTCTGCCCGCGAGACGACAGGCTGCCGTCCGCCCATGCCCACGGTGGAAAGCCTGTCTCCCTTCACTCCAAAGCTCACCAGCATATCACGCACCAGCTTGGCCCGCTCCTCCGACAGGGGCACCAGGGGGATGTTGCCGTTGTCGGTGGAGGTTTCCTCCGCTTCGGTGCCGGTGATGTTGTTGGCGTGGCCCTCGATGCGGACGCTGTAGTCCGGGAACTTGTTCAGAATCTGAGCGATACGCTGGATAACCTTGATGTTGTTGTCGATAGTTGCCTGATCTAGGCCCTTCTTTGGATCCTCGCTCTTCCCCACGAAGTCAGCCTTGTCGCTGCGGAAGATGATGGAGGGAACCTGAATCTTCAGCACCTCTCCCTCATGGATGACAAGCACGTCCACGGACAGCTCGCCCCGCGCCTCGGAGCTCAGACCATTGGTGTCCTTGGCAGAGAAGGTGAAGGGATAGTCTGTGGCGGACTGCACCAGCTCTCCTGCGTTGCTGCGGCCGTTCCAGGTGAGGCTGCGGGAGACTTCTCCCACTCCGGAGCGGGACCAGATGAGGCTGCCGTTTTCTGGGTCGTAGATGTTGAAGGACCAGCTGGCCAGCCCGATTTCCGAGGTGGCCGCCAGGTCGATGGTGAGGTTGTCGTCGATGCCGTCGTTGTCGGGACTGAAGTAGCGAGGTGAGGTGTGGACGGAAAGCACCGGCCGGGGAAGATCGTCCTCGGCAGGGGTGGAGACAGCTTTAAGCTCCGGCTCATCGGGGGTGGTAATGTGGGCCACCTCGTTCTCCACTACGTTGTAGTTGGCTTGGAGCCTGATGGGGCTTCCTCCCAGCTGCTGTACTCCCAGTGGGGTGATTTTTACCGGGGCGAGCCGTACCGATTCCAGGAGCTTGGTGTCCTGGTTGTGCTCCACCGTAGCCAGATAGGACTCTTGGTTGTAGAAGGGGGCTCCCACCGACCCTCGCATCTGAATCACCTCCTGTCCGTCGCAGATGCTGCTGGTGATCATTCCAGTCACCAGGGAGGAGGTGTAGGTGCCACCGGCGATCTCCATTTCGGTGACCCCCTCCACCAGCCAGTGCTTCTGTCCCTCCAGCAGATGGAGAATTTCCTGCTGGTTCGGTGCCGTGGCGTTTGATTTTGTGGCGACAGCCGTTCCCTGCTTCTTATACTTGCCGTCCCACAGGGACTTCTCGCTGATGGTCATGAGAACATCGTCCTGGTTTCGAACTTGAATTTCATCGCTGGAGGAGAGGGAGATGTCAATACGGCGGGTAAGGTTGTTGATGGAGCTGTTGATGGCGGTGATATAGATGCCGTTCCGCCGCAGGGTGCTGCTGACCCAGGTGTAGACCTCCTGGGTGTCGCCGGTTTGGAAAATGATTTCCTCCTCCCTGGGATTGAAGAATATAAACTGCTGGGTGTCGCTGCTGAACCACAGACCATCCAGATGCTTCTTGAAGGAAGCCACGGTTCCGTCCAGAATCTTGTTCAGCTCCCTGGTGGACACCTTCGTTTCCCGCACCTTGGTCTCCGTGTCCTTCACATATTTTCCGCTGGCAATGTTCCAGATGTACCGTGTCTGGATCTGATCCAGGCTGTTCTCTCCCTGGCTGTTGTCGGAGCGGTAGACCCACACCGGATAGCTGACACCGTTGGCCTTCTGGGACAGGTAGGACTCGTGGCGGTCCATCTGCTGGATGAAGATGGTGCCGTCGGAGCGGAAGTCGCCGATGACGTTCATCATCAATCCCGTATCCCGCTTTTCCGGCAGGAAGAGCTTCATGACGGAGTTCCCGTCCTCCAGAAAGCCTGAGTAGGAGAGGACATTCCGGTGGTTTCCGATGATGTCCATGCAGGTGTAGGAGAAGGTCCTGGTCTGGATAATTTCCGTGTCGATGATGGCGGAGCGCTCGTATTGCCCCTTGTAGGGGTTGTACAGTCCCACAATGATTTTGATGTAGGGGCTTGTCATGCTCCTGATAGTGTTGATTTGGTCGTCATAGCCATCGCCGTCAAAATCGATGCCCAGGATTCCCATGAGAATCTCGTCATTACGGAGGGGAATCAGGGACACCAGGGAATCGTCAACCTCGTCTTGCGCCTGAATCTCCGGGGTGTCCTGCTGCTGGGTGGCACTTTTAGGGATGACGGTCTGGGAGCGGGTGACACTGGCAGCTCCCGTATCCTTGGAGTCACCCATGAAGAATAGGATTCCCAGTGCCGCCGCCACAATGACAAAGATTACAGTGACCAATCGCTTCATGGGCTTATCATACTATTTTCTACAGATAATTACCATAGTGGCGGCCTTCTGGTTGTAGGGGGCCAGCTCAAAGTCTCCGTAAATCTGGGCGCTGGAAAAACCACATTCAAGCAGTGTGTTCCGCAGCTCCACGGCGGAGTAGAGCCGCTGCACGAACTCATGCTCAATGCGCTGGCCCGTCTCGTCGTCAATGAGAATCCACCGTGACCGCAGTCCCTCCCAGGCCCCCACCACGGAGAATTCAGTGAGGACGGTCTTTCCGCTGCGGCAGAACCATTCCCCCTCGGTGAAGTCCCGCACGGCGTTCTCCCGGCTCAGGCATTCCATCACAAAGTGGCCGCCCTGTCGGATTGAGTCGGCGATGTTCTTGAGGATTTTGGTGTCCTCCTCCATGGTGTCGCAGTAGCCGAAGGAGGTGTACAGGTTCACCGCCGCATCGAATTGTTCCTGGGGCTGGAAGCTCCGCAGGTCGGCCTGCACCGTGGTGATGGAGACTCCCTCGTCTGCGGCAGTTTCTTGTGCCGCTTCCAGATAGGGGCCGATGATGTCCACACCGGTGACCTCCATTCCCTGCAGGGCCACCGCCATACCTCACTATGCTTCGTGCATACCATCTGCCG
>CAMGSV010000215.1 GCA_946061495.1 uncultured Spirochaetales bacterium
TCAGCATTGCCTCCAACCTTGCCATTTTGCCCAGCATCATCGTCCTGGACGATCCGACCACCGACCTGGATCCCATCAGCAAGCAGGACCCCCTTCTTGCACAAGCAAACCCAACTCATCAACATAAGCAGCTTCTTTTCCCGGATTCCAAACACTTTCATTCCTTTGAAACAAATCATCCATCTGTTTCTTTGGAATATAAAGATTATTCCCCGCATTGTGGAAATCTATTGCGTATGGAGTGCCATGCGTAGAAAAAAGGATTCCCGTAATTGGATTGTCAGGAGACCCAGTCTCCCTTAATATCTCAATAGCTTGTCTGCCAGACTTTGTGATATACCTGAAGTCCAAGAAACTACCTTGAGAGACAATCCTATCGTATGTTCTATTCTCTCTATATCCCGCCCGCATGGCAGCTTCATAAAAGCTTCTGATATTCGACCTTCTCACCTTGAAACTTCCTGAATCATTCCCGATGATTGCAATATCATTCATATACAGTAGATTCTCCGTTTTCTCGACATTCAGCTCCAAAACTGAAGTGCTGGCATACAAAATGCTTTCCTTATTGCATGGATAGATTACCGTAGCACCATAATCAAAGAATCCATCCTCACACAGACCTCCCGTTTCAAGAGTATTATTCTTTCTGAGCCACCTAAACAAGGCATATTGCAACTCCCCGTTCTGCTCCAACTCATACTGTTCCAATAAGTTGCCTGCATACTCCCATACAGATATACAGGCATTGGAACCATCTTTTGCAGATTTCTTTTTCTCAAGCTGCTCGCTCGCCGTTTGAACGAGCTTGTTTTTATCTACCATGAGCTACTCCTTTTCAATAACAATAAAATATGAGCCCTTCTCAAGCCTCTGCAGCTCCTCGAATCCATCCTCATCTGTAAATCCCTCCAGTTTACGCCCATCCAGCAAATACACTGTATACTTACAGTTCCTGATGGGCCTACCAGTATAATTGTTCACAAACCGTGTCCGAATCCATCCCCGCACCTCCATCACCCCGCTTTCCCCACTGGTGGCCCCACCACACTCCACCACAAAGGCATATTCCGGCAGGGTGTAGCCTTTCTCCGCAAGCTCCTTCTGGCTGTCTGCTTGCGTCCTCCCAGCGTGAGCCCCCGCCACCCACAGCCATCTTTTAATAGAGTATCGTCAGGACAATACGCTGTATTATTTGTTTCGTATCAATCTCGAATCGAAAGGAAACATATTCCGCTTCAGTACAAATTTCTGGTATGAACGTGTCATAACAATAATGGGTCAAGCCCTCTTGTCCCTCAAACACCAAGTCGGCCATACCATACTTCGCCAGCACCTTCTGCAATGAGTCTCCCACAGAAATTTTCCTTGCCGTCTGGAATCTAGGATTGGATGTCTCTATCAGAAAAATATCGTGATAATAGTTGTAAACCATTATCTGAAAGTCAAAATCATAGCCATATCTCCATATTTGGTTTCTACCGTCTATGGTGTACTGAACCAACTCTCGGCTATCTGGTGTGCCATATTTTCTTACAAAAGAGCTTACTGTAGAGCCAAGACCGACAGAAAAATTTTCCATCGTGTCATACAGAAAGTAGTCAGAGGGATACTTAAGATTTGGTATACTAGTAGATTCTGGTTGTGAAAATATACAGCTAGACAAGAAAAAAACTATAGTTAGTGCCACAAAGTTTTTCATCAGTAAGGCTCCTCATTTGAAACAGTATACATACCAAAATAAAAAATTGATGAAAAAGGATCTACGGATTCACCATTTATTCTTTGTTCAAAGTGTAAATGGGGTCCAGTGGTTTTTCCCGAGTATGGGTTATCTGGATTTCCTCCACTCAATCCTATAACCGTTGCTTTTTTGACAGCATCTCCTATCTTAACATATATTTCTGATAAGTGGGCATATCTTGTCACAATGTCATTGCCATGGTTTATATCAACATATCTGCCATAGATTTCATGATTATTGTCAACAACTTGAATCCTACCATCCAAAACAGACAATATTTCAATTCCTGACGGTACTCAAAAATCTATACCACCATGTTTATTGCCCTCTTGATTAGTAATGGGATCACGTCGAAAACCATATCCAGATGTCAAACGTTCATCTCCTACTCCAACAGTTGGAGAAACCGGAAAATTTGGTGGAATATTATCCAGTTGATAAGTCTTCAAATCACCACTCATCTCCCCCCACATACTCAGCCGCAACCTCCTCCCCAACAATAGGATTCTCCTGCTCGGACAGCTCCTTGTACTGAAGCTCCCCAGATGCAGGCTCACCTGAAAATTCCATTGGCTCCAGTTTCATCTGTTGCAGTTGTCCCCGTTCCCGCTCTATGGGCTCACTCGCTTTTTCTCGCCACCGGCCATGTTCCGCTTGATTAAATTCATGATGTTCCATACCATGACATACAGCAGGAGTGTCGGCATCATGAAAATAGAACAGAAAAACATACATTCAAAGACAGGAGTGAGTCTGGTGGGCTCATAGTAATTGTAATCTGAAATGGATATTATGTGGAAGAGTCCAGCTAGATACAGCCCGAGGTGCAAGTAGGCCAGAGGTACCAGCCACTTTTTTTTCAAGACTATCCGCTCGAGATGCATTATCAGCATCCAAGTGCACTGTACAAACCATATTGAGTTTACCAAAAGTTCGCGACTTTGACAGACTCTATAGCCTTGGAATCCAAATGCAGTTCCTAGTGCAAGCTCCATGATTAACAGTATGATGTTTTTTACAGTATTTCCCATAGTCCTTCCTCCAGTCTTTTCTCCATAACATGGTCAATATAGTCTAGGGCCGCCTGAAGATGAAAATCTGATGATATTGATATAATCACCTTATCTATCTCATGATTCACTTCTGCAAACAACTCTCCCCGTTCCTGCCACGCCATCCCAGAAAAACGCTCCTCTAACTCCACTGAGAAAGTTCCTACAGTCCACAAACTACTACGGAGGAAATCCAACTCCTCTTTTTTCGGGAGAATTTGCCACTGAAGAACAAAATCTTCCCCTTGCTTGTGCAGCTGATATTCCACGTATGCCGAAATTCTGATTTCTTCATGGCCAAATGCAGTACCTCCGCCTGCCAACATCCTAAAAATATGGTTTATTCTGCTGTATATGTTATAAATCTCCAGCCGGAGCGAAGAAAAAACTTCCCTATCCTGTTGCGACTTGAGAATCCAGCTATACAATACATAATACAAATCCGTCTCAGACTCGGAAAGCTGCATCTGGTGAGAGTGGTTTGTAAACAGCACATCAGGAGCAACTGGAGGAACATCCATTGTCCACAACTCTGGAAAGGTTTTCATAAACGCAAGGTAATACTCTGGGGCTTCGGCTGGATTGCAGTAGACTCTACCATCGGCCAAGGTTATTGGCTGCAACAACAAGGCTTGAAAAGCCTCATTTTCCACATCGTTTGCTAGAATGCACCCCAAGAGAAACGTAATACCCATAATAAAAGAAAACACTCGTTTCATATCTGCCCTTATCCAAGAATATCAGGCACTATATACAGTGTATCATCAACATAATAATCTGATTGTACAGATTCCCTTGTATTATGGTAATACGATTTTACAGATTCACTATAATTCTTTGTTCCGCCACCATTATATTTCTGAACGGCTTTCCACCAGTCACCATTCCATGTATAAATTAAAAAAAGTGCACAGTTTGGTTCTAGCGTATTTCTAATATTATTAATCTCCGCCTTCCTATAGTCCCATTTTTTATCTTTCCATTCAAGACCTTTCATATAATACTCATGAGCTTCAAATCCTTTCGATATAAGCCATGCAATTCCAGCTTTGAGGCTAAGCCATGGAGAAGGAACTTTATTGTAGACCAATCCAAGGCTTGATTTTTCCTCAACCCAATCACCCAATACATTGACCTGCATTATATCTGTTCCTGCATCCTGATCAAATCCACAGCGGGATTCCTGCATACACACAGCCTTAACAAGTGTTGGATCTAGAGGTGAAGGTAACACTGTATAGCTAGTATTTCCTACGAGAAATCGTCCTTGACCTCTATGTGGAAATGGTAATTTAATTTCCTCAGTTTCTGCCAAGTGATATATTTTATTATTACTCAATAGTTTAGTGTCATGCTTAATTAATCGATTAAAAATCAAGGTCAGTGCGGCTATTTCATGATCATATTGCTG
>CAMGSV010000216.1 GCA_946061495.1 uncultured Spirochaetales bacterium
GGCAAGCACAATGGTATGGCTGTGGGGCTCATCATCGGTATCTTTCTCTGTGTGGCCTACTGGGCGGCCATGATAATGGGACAGACCTTCGGCATCCGCCAGGGATTGGACGGTTTTTGGACCATGTGGCTGCCGGATTTTTTAGTGGGTGTTGCCGGACTATTATTTTATCTCAGGCTGGCGAAAAAATGAGCTTTGTACTGTACCTCTACCGTCGTTTCCTCCCTGTCTTTCTCGGCTCTCTCTTTTTTTTCTGCCTTGTTCTTATTCTTGTGGACCTGCTGATGAATCTCTGGAGCTTCATTTCCCAAGAGGTGCCGCCCGCCCAGATTCTGAAGGTGATGGTGCTCTACATTCCCAAGACCATGTCTTTTTCCCTACCCTTGTCCATCCTCTTTGCCGTGTCCTATACCCTCAGTGACTTGTATGCCAAGAACGAGCTGACGGCCATATTTGCCGCTGGTGTCTCCCTGTTTCGGTTCACCTTCCCCCTGCTGGTGCTCTCCTTGGCACTGAGCTTTGGTCTCTTTTTCTTTGAGGACAAGGTGGTGGTGCCTACCTACGCCAAGAAGACGGAGCTACAGGCCCAGTTGCTGAATCAGCAGCAGTCCTTGAACAATGACCGTATCGTCATCATTGCTGACCAAGGACGGGTGGTGTACAATGCGGACTACTACAATGATGCAGAGCAGCGTTTGGTGGGACTGCTGGTAGTTTTCCGGGACCAGCAGAAGAATCTGGAGAGAATTGTCCGCAGCAACTCGGCTCGGTGGCGGGAAGGGTATTGGGAGTGCAGCGAGGCCACCGAATATGTGGTGGAGGGGAATCAACTCCACAGCCAGCCTGTTTCTCAGGCTACTATGCTGACCATGGTGGAACCACCGGAAACCTTCAGGAACAACACGGTGGATGTGGAGACGGTATCTGTCCAGGAGGCGAAGGCCTATATCCAGCGTCTGAGCCGGGCGGGCTTCTCAGTCTCGGAGGCTACCTCCCAGTACTACAAGAAATTTTCCTTCCCACTGGTGGTATTTATCGTGGTGTTCCTTTCCATCGGTCTGTCGGGCAAGACCAAGAAGAACGTCTTGCTCATCAGCCTTGTTCTCTGTATTATGGCGGCGGTGCTCTTTTATGTGACCCAGATGGTGACCATGCTGCTGGCTCAGTTCGGCTACCTCTCCCCCTTCCTGGGAGCATGGTTTCCGGTCATTCTGTTTATTTTCATCAGTATCATTCTTCTGAGATTTGCCCGAACGTGAGGTTTTTATATGTCTGAGATTCTTTCCATTTTCACCCAGCTCCATGCCGACGCTGGAAGCAGGGCTCGCACTGGAATTATGGAGCTGCCCCATGGCAAGGTACGTACCCCGGTGTTCATGCCGGTGGGAACCAGTGCCACCGTCAAGGCCATGACAAAGGACGACCTGGAGGAGATTGGCTTTGAGATTCTGCTGGCCAACACCTACCACCTGTATCTGCGGCCCGGTGTGGACATTGTGGAGGAGGCCGGTGGACTCCATGGTTTTTCCTTGTGGAACAAAAACTTCCTCACCGATTCGGGAGGATTCCAAGTCTTTTCTCTGGCTCCCTTCCGAAAGATAACCCAACAGGGGGTGGCCTTCCAGAGCCACATCGACGGCTCCCGCCACTTCCTCACTCCGGAGTCCGTGGTGGAGCTCCAGCGCCGCTACAACAGCGACATCCAAATGCAGCTGGACGTCTGTACTGGCTACGGCATCCCCAAGAAGGAGGCCGCCGAAGCCTTGCGCATCACCAGCGACTGGTCCAACCGTGCCATGGCCGCCTGGAGGGAGGCCCGCCAGCAGGGCTACCAGGGGATGCTCTTCCCCATTGTCCAGGGCAACTTCTACGAAGACCTGCGGCAGGAGTCGGCTGCATTTGTGGCGGGCCTCGATGCCCCCGGCATAGCCATCGGCGGCCTGTCGGTGGGAGAGCCCCACCAGGTGTATACCCAGATGCTTGCCCACACGGCGGCCCTGCTGCCTGAAGACAAGCCCCGCTACGTCATGGGCATCGGCACCCCGGACTACATCTTGGAGGCGGTGGAGAACGGCATCGACATGTTCGACTGCGTGCTGCCTACACGAAATGCCCGCAACGGCTCCTATTTTACCCGTGACGGCTCCATTTCCATCAAGAACGCCAGGTTTGCCCGGGATTTCGGCCCCATAGACAGTGCATGCCGCTGCAAGATTTGCCGACAATATTCACGGGCCTATCTTCGCCATCTGTTCAAGGAGCAGGAAATTCTCAGCTCCATGCTGGCGTCCTACCACAATCTGGCCTTCCTCCACCAGATGATGGAGGAGGTGTGGACCGCCATTGAGGAGGACAGATTCACCGAATACAAGCGGAACTTTCTGGAGCGGTACAACGGCGGCGGCCACTAGCTTTGTCCCGCAGCAGGGCAGGGTTTGTATCGTTGCTTTGGGATGATGGGATTCCGTCCATGTAACTTGTTTTGGAGTTTTTCCTTTTTTGATTGGTGGTATTTCGATGATGCGCCACGAAAGTTGTAGGAGTTTTGATGAAGCACAGTAAGTCAATGGCCATTTTCTCCCTGTCAGTGGGATTGCTGGCAGGTGTCTCCAGCGGTTCTCTCTACGCCAAGGAGACTTCCTTGGTGCCGGAGCCTCGTGGCGTCCTCACCTCCAATAGTCCCGAAGATAGAATGTCTCAGGAGATGGACTCCCATGAGGAGTCGGAGCGGGAAAAGGAAGTCAACATCCTGAACTACGGCCTTGATACCGACATCATCGCCATGCTGGATGAATTCATTGCCAACAAAACCTTCCACTATTTGGAGGAGTTGGACGGAATCCTCCGCCGCACCCGCTCTGTGGCCCTGCGAGAAAAGATCATCATGTATTTCACTGAGGCTAAGGACAACCGCCTTGCAGATTATGCCTTGGAGATTATCGAGGATCCCTTCGACACACGAAATAGCACGGTATCACTGCTGTTCAAGTATGTCTCCGCCGTGAAGGTGGAGGAGGCCGGTCCCCTGGCCCGGACCTTGCTGGAGGATGAGTACGTGGAGTACTTCGAAGGAGCCTTGACAGCATTGGCGGATGTGGGAACAGCGGAGGATGCCCAGTTCCTTGCTGAATACATCAACCGTGAGGAGCTTTCCATCGGTCAGCAGCAGTCTGTCATGAAGGCACTGGGGCGTCTCAAGGCAGTGGAGACTTGGGATGCCTTGGTGGACATTGCCCAGAACGAGGATAAGAACACCTTCGTCCGCATGTACGCCTCCGAGGCCATCGGTGCCATGGAGAAGCCTGAGTCGGTGGAGGTGCTGGCCTATCTGTACGAAAGCACCGACCCCAATCTTCGTGCCTCAGTCATCAAGGGCATTTCTCACTATCCCAAGGACGACACCGCTCAGGCAATCATTATCGAAGGAATCAAGGACTCCCACTACAAGGTGCGGCTGGAATCCATCAAGGCGGTTAAGGATAACAAAATGCAGTCTGCCGCCGCCCATATTGTGTTCCGGGCAAAGAATGATCCAGAGACGGCCGTCAAATACGCCTGCTTCGAGACCATCGGCATCCTGGGGGATTCGGAGGGAATCAAGTATCTTCAGGACCTGGTGAAGGAAAAATATGCTGGAGACACCGCCAAGGTAAAGGCCTCGGAAGCCCTGCTTGCCCACGGCAGTTCTTCCGCCTTGGACAGCGTCGTTACCTTGGCACGGGAAAGTTTGGCAGACGACAAGAAGAAGAATCTCCGCTATGCCTTGGGCAAGGTCTTTGCCTCTCAGGAGAATGCAGGTTTCGCTGAGATTTGCGGTGAGTATTTGGCCCACAAGGATGTGGCCACCGTGGGAACGGGACTGGATATCTATGCCAGGAACAAATTTCCCTCCGTCACCCAGACCGTGCAGGAGATTGCTGATGGAGAAAAGGCCAGCGCCAACAGGACCAAGGCCCGAAAGATACTTGACCGTGAATAATTTTTTGGTATAATTATAAGGGAATAATTTTTTTAGCGGAGGCTATATGGCTGTTGGTGATTCTGTATTCCAGCTTGTAACATTCCAGCTTGGTGAAGAGCTGTATGGTGTGGATATTATGGA
>CAMGSV010000217.1 GCA_946061495.1 uncultured Spirochaetales bacterium
CCATAAATCAAGCCAGATGGACCAGTTCTGGATATAATATGAGTCAAGATTGATTCTTTCTTCGTATGCAGTGTCTGACCTTCCAGAGATTTGCCACATTCCGGAGAGGCCAGGCTGTACGGAAAGTATGAAGGAAGCTTGGTCTCCGTATTTTTCTAGTTCCGAGGCGGTGACTGGTCGTGGACCCACAAAGCTCATATCGCCTTTCAAGATGTTCCACAACTGGGGTAACTCATCAAGGCTCGTATTCCGTAAGATCTTTCCGATTTTTGTAATTCGCGGATCATCCTTGAATTTTCTGTCCTTCTCCCACTCGACTCGTCGTACTGGATCCTCAGCAAGAATCTTTTCGAGGATTTCTTGGGAATTGGTAACCATGGAACGGAATTTCCAGACGGTTATCTCCTTTCCATTTTTACCCACTCGTTTATGGCCATAGAAGATTGGCCCTGGAGATGATATTTTAATGGCAAAGCCGATGATTGTCGTCACCAGGAGTGTGGGGATGGCAGCAATCAGCAGGAGGATGATATCGGTCATCCGCTTGAGGAAGAGCTCATTGGGTTTGGTGAGATGACGCGTGGTGGAAAAGCCGATGATTCCATTGATGTCTCGCACAGAGCAGTAAACGGAACGGATACGCTGATTATAGGGCACTGCCACGGTGTACCGATACTGTCTCATGATGGATGAGTACAAATCGTGGTTTTCCTGGAGGGTGTCGTCCCCCTTTTCTATGATGATAGCAACCTTTACTTTCAGTTTTTTGAGAATATCGTGGATTTCTTCAGAGGGGGGAAATTCCGGGATGTCATTGTATAACGACTGGCCAGGATTTGTGATGGTCGAATTGATGATGACTGCAGGTTTATATCCTAGCTCAGGGTGACGGATAAGTCGATCCACTGCAATATTTTCTTTGTTGTCAAAGACATAGATGGCTGCAGGAACACCCCAAACATCTGTCTTGGAAAAAATCAACCGGCCAAACTGGCGGGCAATGGGCAGCCCTACACTGGCGAAGGGAATGGCACAAATCATGGCGATAGCAATCATACCCCGGTCATCAGTCTCGAAAATGATGGATATGGCTATTCCCATGAAGCAGAAGAAGGAGCTGACCGTAAACCGTCTGATTTCCTCCGCTGGAGAAAGAACCATACCTGGATATAGCTTCGCCACGTAAAACACTGCGATGAAGGCAGGGAGATAAATCCAGTAGGTAACAAAGGACCGGAAATTGATGAGGCTTCTGTTGATGAGGTTTATGATGAAAAAGCTCGTTCCAATGCAGAGCATTATGGTCAACAAGTCGATGGCAAGCAACAAGAGACCAGATACAAAGGAACTGGTGTGTTTGTAGCGATTTTTAAACCAGACAGGGAATTCGTCAATCCGCATATACTCCATTGTATCTTCTTTTAATTCACTTGTCCATAGCGGTAGCTGGCAGCTTATCAGTTTGCAACACCTTTGTTTCACTCTTTTGCTCCAGCTTGTTCACCTCAGTGATAAATTCATCCAAGTTCTCGAAATGACGGTAGACAGAGGCGAACCTGATGTAGGCAACCTTGTCCAGCTGGTGGAGTTTTTCCAGCACCAATTCTCCCAACTCCGAGGTGGGAATTTCGCGGGAGGCACGGCCACGAATAAAGACGGTGTCTTCAATTTCTGACACCAGATTATCTGTCATGGAGGCGGAGATGGGGCGCTTCTCTAGGGCCCGGGCGATGCCTTTTTCCAGCTTGCTTCGGTCAAAGGGCTGGCGGCGACCGTCACGTTTTACCACCATGAAGGGTTTTTCCTCAATCCGTTCGTAGCTGGTGAACCGGTAGCCGCAGCTGAGGCATTCCCGTCGCCGCCGGATGCTCTCTCCAGTACCCAGGGTTCGGGATTCAATCACCTTGTCATCAAGACTACCACAATATGGACAACGCATAATCAATCAGCCTCTCAATTTTTTTAGTATACACCACTTGGGACAGCCCTTCAAGGGATGGTGAATCCCTGAAGACACTCAGTTTCCGGATATCTCCCGACTGGCAATGGCCCGCCAGCTGTCCTCCGCATCCTGGAAGGCCAGTACGAATAGCTGGGGAAGGAGCGTACGCACCATGGAGAGGCCTGGTTTTCCACCACGAGCCCGCCAGGAAACTTCCAGCTGGCTCCAGAGGGACATGATTCTTGGGACAAATGAAATTATCAGGGTGAGGGAAAAGGTGGTGCTGGCTCTGGTATCTATCTTATTTCCTACAAATGGAAGAGTGTGGAGGCATCTCCGCAGGAAACTTTCAGCCTTTTGGAGGCTGAACTTGATCTGGGTGGTGGTGGTGGACTTGTACAGGAGGCTGGCCATTTGCACCGACAGCAGGAGACGCAGGATGGAAAGGAGCAGTTCCTCTGGGGGAATGAGGCTGCGGACAGAGAGGTCTCCCGACTGGATGATGTTGATGACCACTGCGATGAGATAGTACAGTACCAAATAGGCGAGGATGGGTTGGAAATCCTTCAGTTGGCTGGCAGGGGAAAAGCCCATGATGGCGGAGAATAGAATCAGCAGGGGACAGAGCACCAAAGCCACCGTCAGATTGATGGAGAAAAGCCCCAGAATGGCAGAGAACAGCGCCAGCAGCTTGATTCCCGCAGGAAGCTTGGTGAGGGGGCTCCTGGTGGGTTGGAAGGAAAAGAGGCTCAATTCCATAGGAGATCCTGGAGGCTGTTGTACTGGTTCAGCGGGTTGCGGATGCCCCAGTCTTCAAGGTTCTGGGTAAGCCCCTCCTGGGGTAGCCCATCAAAGACAAGGCGGCCATTGTATAGCACCATGAATCGGTTTGCCAGAGCGAGGCATTTTTCTATCTCGTGTGTCAGCACCACGATAGTCTTTCCTTCTTGATGGAGCTGGGCTAGAAGACTCGTGGTACGTCGGACACTGGGATAGTCGAGGTTGGCAAAGGGCTCGTCAAAGATAATCAGCTGCCGGTCCATGGCTCTGATTCCCGCAGTGGCGAGGCGTCGCTTTTCCCCGCCGGACAAATTTCGTGCCGGAAAGTGGGCTTTATGGTGCAGGCCCACTGTCTCCAGTGAATGGTGGATGATTGTGGAAAGCTTCGGCTCTTTGATGCCCAGGTTTCTGGGACCGATGGAAACATCCTCCCAGGGAGTCTCTCCAAGAATCTGTGTCTCTGGATTCTGGAATATCAGTCCCACAGGACTGGTTCTGCTGACCTTGCCGGAGCTGGGCTTCACCAGTCCCGCCATGATGGTCATCAACAGGCTTTTTCCCGAGCCGTTTGCTCCTCCCAAAACCACAAAGTCGTTCCTGTGGATGGTGAGACTCACCGTGTCCAGGGCATAAAAGTACTTGTTGTGGCTATCAGTCAGGGGAAAACGCTTTGTGATTTTATCAAGGGCAAGGATGCAGTGCTGGTCCATGGCTAGTCTTCTGCACTATCCTGATCATCGTTGGCAAGGTGACGGGCCACCAGGGGGCGGAGTCGGGCCACGATGGGAATCATGACGCAAAACTTGATGATGTCGGGGATGAGGAAGGGGGTGACGCAGAATGCAACAGCTTGGGGGAAACTGGTTCCCGTGACACCTCTGAACATCAGTATTCCGAAGAGATAGGTAAAACCGAGTCCTGCCAGGGCGGCCCGTGCCAGTCGCAGGAGGGTTGTTTTGGAGAAGGGCTTTTCCCCCTGACTGCGATTCTTTGCGATGTATCCAGCGATGGGGGCTCCCGCAAAGTATCCCATCAGGAAGCCGCCGGTGGGGCCGTTCAGCACCGCAATGCCGCCGCGGCCACCGGAGAAGACCGGCAATCCCAGGGTTCCCGCCGCCAGAAACATGCCCACTGCGGCGGCACCCTGGGGCAGACCAAAGATGAGGCCGGCGGAAATGGCCACCACGTTTTGGAGGACGAGCGGAATGGGCCCCAAGGGAATGGAGATGAAGCCGGTGACGCAGATGATAGCTGCGTACATGGTCATAAAGACTGACCGTCGGGATGTTGTTTTCATGAGAGTCTCCGTTTTCGTTCTGTACGGTGTCCGTTCCAAATACCTTTAGGACAGAGAGACAGCCGTGGAAGAATGTGACAT
>CAMGSV010000218.1 GCA_946061495.1 uncultured Spirochaetales bacterium
TTGAACTTAAAACTAATGCTATCCAGAACTTCAAACTAGTACTGTCTGGAACTTCAAGCTAATGCTATCTGGAACTTAAAACTAATGCTATCTGGAACTTAAAACTAATGCTATCTAGAACTTCAAACTAATATAGTCTTGATGACACCAGCCACCTCTCCCCGTTCTGGTGGCTGGCAAAGTTTTCCCCCTTGCCAACCCCATACCAACCACAGACACCCCACGGTTCGGGGACGGACACGGACTGCTCCGGGCCCACTATTCACCGCTGAATCCATGGGCCAAACCACCCCTCGTGGATCCTTGTTCACGGTTGCTTTTTTTTTCAGACTACCGCCTGCCAGCAGCCCAGAGGCTTACTCCTCCAGCAGTTCCGCCTCCTCATACAGCAGGTCAAACTTCTTTCCGTCAGGACTCAGACTGGAGATGACGGTAATCTGCTTCTTCTTCTTGTTCACCTTCCACACGCAGCCCTCAAGACCCACCATGGGACCGGAGACGGCACGAATCTTTTTTCCGGGAAGGAAGACGACACGGGAAACACCAAGGTAACCACCGTGCCCCATAAAAAGTTTCAGCTCCTCCAGGGCTGCACCACGGATTTCCTGTGGCTGACCAGTGGCGGGCAGAAGACGATAAAAATCCTTCACCTTCCGCACCAAGCCCACAATCTCCGTTGTGAGCGTTTCCACCTCCAGGAACAGGTAGCCGGGAAAGAGGGGGGCATCAAAGCACGCTCCCTTTCCCCTCCTGAGCCGACGCTGGAAGAAATGCAGGGTGGCATGAACCCCCTTGTCAGCAAGGGTCTTTGTAGCCTGCTCCTTAAAACTGGCCTCGGCTCCCGTCCTCACCATCAGACAGTAGTACTCCACAGCTGCTCCATCACTCCATACACATAACTTCCATCAAGCGAAAACCCGCTACAGAAGGAACACAACACAATCGCTACGTTGCCGCCTAGTAGCATACACCATAGCGATTGTGTTGTCAACGAAAAAATGTGCGGCAAGCAGTGGAATAATTCGAAAGGGATTTTGTCCCTTATAATAGAAAAATGGGGAATTATTCTTTATTAGTTTCGTGGCCGAGACTCCGTCCCTACTCCACCTGCTCCCGCTGGGAGATGGAAATATGGCTCCAAATCCGAGGATCCTCCTGACCGAGGCGCCAGAATCCCACGGCCTTTATCCCCATGTCGAAATAATTATCCAGCCGCACGGAAAGGGAATGGACATCGTCGTAGTAGCTGGTGACGGTGACAGAGGGAACCTGGTAGGTGAAGGTGGGAATCTCCTCCTGGCGCTGAATGTCTTGGGAGGTCACCTGGTTCTCCCGCATAATCCGCTGGATGCCGGAAAAATAGAAGGCGCGGTTCAGGGACACCTCCCCCCAGGTGCGACCATAGAAGGGCAAGCCCATCACCAGCTTTTCCCGGCCGATGGTCTCAAGGGAATGCTTGGCGATGTTGTTGCACCAGGCTATTGAGGCGATGGGCCCGGGCTTGCTGGTAGCCCAATGCTCGTCGTAGGCCATGACGAAGACCTTGTCCACCAGGGCACTGAGCCGCTGGTAGTCGTAGACATCATCCTCCAGGACACGAGTACGGGCAGGCAGGGCAATGGAAAGCAGCTTGTGGGGAAGCCGCTCCCGCAGCTCCTTGATGAAGGAATGGAAGGTGTCCACATCACGCTTGGGAACCAGCTCGAAGTCGATCTGGAGGCCGTCAAAATGCTCCGTTGCCTTCACCAGGTCATCCACCAGCTGCTGGCGAACCCTGCCTTCTGGAGCCAGGGCAAAATGGGTGAGGGAGGTGCTGTTGCAGGCCACCACCAGATGGATGCGACCGGAATAGCCGGCTAGTTTCTTGGGATTGGGCACCCCCACCAGCTCCCCGTAGGTGTTCAGCTCCGCACTGAAATAACCCACGTCCGTGATGGGAAAGCTGTTGTCCAGGTATTCCTCGCTGCCGGCAATGAGGTAGGCCCACACCTCGAAGAAGTTGGTGGAAACAGGACTTACATCTGGAGCCTCGATGATGGGGTGCTGGCCAATCTTGGCCGACGACTCCTCCAAGTCCTCCTCGATGACCTCCGGCGGCTCCATGTCCTTGGAGGGACGGGAGGCTGCCAGAACACTTCCCACCATCAAAACCAATCCGCAAAGGATGGCCATGGTTCTCCGCAGCAAACATGCCGCACCAATTTCTTTCCATACCTGCATCTGTTTTCCCATCATTTTCTCCATAAAAGTGATTTTCTCTTCTTTTAATATATCGTCATGTTGCGACCGGTCATTGAATTCGGCCTAGCCTTGCATGATGCGGTAGCATTCTTTGTGGTCATCCTCCGGCGACTGGCGCTGATAGAGCTCCAGAATGTGCCGCTCACAGGACAACACCTCAGTGGGGTCGTGGGTTACATGGAGCAGGGTGGTGGTTCCCGTGGCGGCGATGGTTTCCAGCAGGTGGAGGACGAGACTCCGCTGCTCCTCGTCCAATCCGTGGCAGGGCTCGTCCAGAATCAGCAGCGGCGGACATTTGACGGCGGCCCGCAGAATCAGGATGGCTCGCTGCTCCCCATAGGACAGGGAGCTGAAGGGTTCGCCGCCACGGCCCTGGAATCCACCGATTTCCAGCCAACGCTGTACCGCCATCTGCTCCACCTGGGAACGCTGCTGGTAGAGTCCAATGCTGTCGTGGAAGCCGGACAAGAGAACTGCCTCCACATCGGTGCCTCCCACCATGCGATATTCCAGATGGAGCCGATAGGAGACGATGCCCATCTTCTCCTTCAGCTCCCAGATGGTCTCCCCAGTGCCACGACGGCGGCCAAATATGGAGACATCGTTGCAGAACACCTGCATGTTGTCCCCGGTGATGAGCTCCAGCAGGGTGGTCTTGCCGGAGCCGTTGGGACCGCGGATGAGCCAGTGCTCCCCAGAGCGGACCTGCCAGTTCAGCCTGTTCAGCACCACCTTGTCCCCCCAGGCCACCCGCACATCCTTCATATCCACCAGCACCGCCTGGGTGGCAGGCTTCTCCATAGCCGGGAAATCCCGCGCCGGAGAGGCGGCACTCCAATCCTGCTGCTGGCTATGCAGCTCCTGAAAGGTGCGGTCCTTCTGCTGGAACTGGCTCTGCAGCTGCCCCTCCCCTGCCTGCAAGCGACGAGTGGCCAGCATCTCCTGATAGTCAAGGAGGCGACCTTGGAAGGACACCACTCCGGCAGTGAATTCCAGCACGTGGGTAATGCCCGCAGGAATCTCCTGGAATCGCTCCATGGAAAGGAGGATGGCGGGGCCCTCTTTCGATTTCATCTGGCGAGAGAAAAAATCACGAAGAAGGCGACGGGAGGCGGCATCCAGACCGGCAAAGGGTTCCGAGAGAATCAGCAGTTGGCAGCGGGAAAGGAGGGCGCGGCACAGGAGGACACGGCGGATCTCACCAGTGGAAAGATACTTTATCCCCCGCCCCAGCACCGATGCCACACCACACAGGTTCACCTCCGGCAGCTGGCTCAAGGCGGCCTCCTCCACAGGCTCCGCCAGCACCTCACCCATGAAGCTGGCGGCAGTGCGGCCAGTGTCCACGCCTCCCTCGATGTAGTCACCCTGGTCGTTGCTGCGCTCCTCCTGAATCAGGGCCGCCGCCGTCTCCAAGGACACCAGCTCGGTACTGGACAGCTGGTTGTCATAGCCGCCCCCCTCAGCGGAAACGAACAAGGGCAACAACCCTGATGCCTTGGAATTGGCCAGAGCCTGAATAAAATGCTCCTTCCCGCCCCCACTGGGACCAGTCACCAGCCACACCTGCCCCTCCTGAAAATCCCAGGAAAAGGGCTCCACCAGCTGGCGGCCTCGCACCTGCACTCCACATCCTTCAATCGAAACAAAAACCCGCATCATGGCTCCCACTATACCACGAGGAGGGTGGCTTTGTTTAGGGGCAGAATCACCGGCAACACACTTGATTAAATCATCCGATTGTGCTATTGTTATTCCTACGAGCCGGCGTGGTGGAATGGTAGACACGATAGACTCAAAATCTATTGCGGGCGACTGCGTAAGAGTTCAAGTCTCTTC
>CAMGSV010000219.1 GCA_946061495.1 uncultured Spirochaetales bacterium
TGGGGCGGCCTTCGGGACGTTTCCGCGGCGGAAAAAATATTCCAAGCTGATGGGACGCTAGTATTGCAAGAGCAACACATCTAGATTGCAAAAAAGGGAGCTTTTCGGCTCCCTTTTTCTTGTTCTATCTGTTTACTCCAACCGGGCATCGGCTACGTAGGTGTAGCTGTAGCCGTTCACCTCCGCCAGCTGGAACCTGCCCACCACGGTAATCTGGCTTCCTGCCGCCGGATACGGTGTCTGCTGGTGTCCGCCCTCTGCCAGCTGGAAGTCAATTCCCTGGGAGCAGCAGTTGTGCTCGTCGGTGATGACACAGGACAGGTAGTGCTGGCCGGGATTCAGGACGGGGCTTACCTGCGGGGCTTGGTAGGGGGTGAAGTTCCCCTGCATTCTCACCGTCTTTCCTGTATACTCCTCTGGAGCCACCAGCATCTGGAAAATTTGTGCGTGGACCGCCTCGTTGTCAAGCAGTGTCAAGTCCAGATCAACCTGCTGATGGAGGCTTGCCTCACTCCTGAATCCGGTGGCAGCCAGACAGGCGAATATGCACAGCACCACCGCCAGAATTTTTCTCATCATATCTTGTTCCTCCCACAATATAATCTATAAAAAGTAACGGCAAAAAAACGGGCGGGAAAAGAGCTATTGGGAAAAACTTTTCCCTAAAAATGATTCCGTGAGAACAATCTAGGGAAAGATCACCGGCAGCCAGTTGGCCTCCACGGACATGGATGCTGCCACCTGTCCGATGGCCACCTGATCCGTGGTCTCTCCCACCATATAGGTACGATCCCCCACCTTCATTTTGGCCCCTGTGGCCTCCACCTCCACCCCCAGCATGGCGTGCTGGTATGAGGGGGACAGGAACATCACCGTCTGGTAATTCATGTGGTGCAGCAAAATTGCCAGCAGGATGGAGCGGCTGTCGCAGTCGGAGCCAAGGGTGCCTGCCAGCACTGCCGTGGGAGCAGACAGATCGCTGTCCTGAAAATTCCTTTCGTATGGGAAGGTCTGCACCCAGTCCATCACTGTCTGAGCCAGTGCCAGCCGGGGATTCTCCGAGGTGCGGACAGCGTTCAGGTCGTAGATGCTGGCGTAGATGTCAAAGGCTGGTCGCCTTAACTGCTGGTAGGCGCTGCGATACACCATGCGGTAGTACCGCTGCCAGGCGGGAATCAGGAAATCTGTCTCAGCATAGAGCACCAGGATGTCGAATTCCCGCTGGATGACAAACTGCTGGGACGCAATGTCATCCCCACCGATTTCCGTCTGGACGGTGCGTCCGGCAATGTCCAGCTGCACCGGCTGGCTTTCGATGGAGGGGAAGGCGTATGCGGTGATGGGGCCTGTGCCGAACTGGCTGCCCCGGTCGATGCTCAGGGAGTCGATGACGGAAATCACCAGCTGCTCCAGCAGATGGGCGGGATTGTTTCCCCGGCCGTCGCTGGTGGGAGCATAGGACAGCATGGTGAACCAGCCCTTCTGCTCCGGCAGCTCCACCGCCACGCCCCAGCCGCCGTATTCCTGGTTCCCGTAGGGATTCATCCGGTAGCTGGCGATGCTGCAGTGGCTCTGCCGCCACTCCACCGATGAAATCTCCTGCTCCCTGGCGGAAAGCTTGGTGAGGGTGTCCTCCATGGCAGCCTGGGCCGACTGGTACCGCCGCGGCTCGTATATCCTGATGATGATTTCCGCCAGGCAGAACTGGTGCTTGAACTGGTAGCTGCGTCCGTCTGCCGCCGCCTGGGTGGCCACAAATCCCTCCGGCAGATCCAGGGAAAAGCCGAAGGTAGCAGACCCCATCTGCTCCGCCACCACCGGAAGGGTCAGCAGCCAGGTGAGGACCGCCGCCACCATGAGTCGTCCTGCCCGCCTCATGGCGGAGGGAACGACGATGCCTCCCCTTCCCAAGACTTTTGTTCCTGTGACCATTGTTGAAACGGCTGATACAGCTGATATATATGAAAAAATGGCATGATTCATCATTATAGTCCTCCCATCGCCTCGGCGCTCATTGCCCGAGCACTCATTGTCTGGAAACAATGACCTTGAAATCTACTATACTAGAACAATCCAATCAGGAGAAGGGATACAAGCCTTTTCCACGCTGGTTGGAGAAGCCGCCGGCTGGTGGAGCTGCATTCCCTCCAAGCCATTCCCTCCAGCAAGCTTTTCCGCTATACTATGACTCGACAGAAAGCCCCCGTTGCAACGGCTTGGTTCGAAGGAGTCCTCCATGAAAGAAATTCCCATCATCTATGAGAACGATGAAATCCTCGTCATCAACAAGCCGGCGGGACTGGCAGTGCAGGGGGGGCAGGGGATCAAAAACCCCATGGACCAGCTGTTGGCCCAGCAGCTGGGAGCAAAGGTCTATCCCGTCCACCGGCTGGACAAGGAGACCTCCGGCCTGCTGGTGGTGGCACGGACCGCCGCCGCCGCAGGCTTGTGGACAAGGCTCATCGCCTCCGGTCAGGTGAAGAAGGAGTACCAGGCCCTGTGCTTCGGACTGGTGCAGGGGCTGAAGGCTGAGTCCGCCCTGGGAAAGACTGGCCGCCTCACCCAGCAGGTGCGGGTGGCTGGAGAAGGGAAGCCGGCGGAAACCTTCTATCGGGTGGCAGGAGTTTTTCCTGCGGAATCTTGTCTCCAGCAGGAATCGGAGCTCCCACGGGAAGAAGGAATGCAAACGGCGCTCCCGCCAAAAGCACCCATCTCGCTGCTGGAGCTGACCCTGGGAACCGGCCGAACCCACCAGATTCGCATCCACCTGTCCCAGGCTGGCTGCCCCATCCTGGCAGACGACAGGCACGGCAACTTCAAGGTGAACAAGCTGCTCCGCAAGTCCCTGGGCATCAAGACCCTGCAGCTGGCAGCCACCCGCCTCACCCTTCCGCTGGAGGGCCGCCCCGCCACCTTCCAGATTCCCCTGCCTCCCCACATGGCATCAGCCCTGGAAGCCCTGTCACAAGGTCGCGTGGAATAGACCCGTTCCGCATTTTTTTCAACTATGGCTGGAAAAATACCGGGACACCTGGGACAGAGCCTTCCTGTTGGCGGCCGGGTTCTTTTCCAGCATGGAGACAAAGTCCTCTGCCTCCAGTCGAATCACCTGCACCTCCGTCTCCGCCATGGCTGTTTCCTCCCGGTTTCGTCCCAGGATGCAGGGCAGCTCCCCGAAGAAGTCCCCCGGATGGCATTGCTGGATGTGGTTCCTTTCGGTAATCCGCACCGTTCCCTGGGCTAGAAAGTACACCCACTCCCCCTGGTCTCCCTCCCCATATATCACGGTGCCCGGCTGGTAGCTGGTGGCAGCCTTCATCCTGATGATGAAGTAGTCCGGGTCGATGAACAGCAGCCGTCGGACTACCAGATGCCACTGCTGGGCATCCCGTGGGGGCAGCAGGTAGAGCTCCGCCAGCAGCAGCTGGTCAAAGAACTGGTGCACAAAGAGGGCCTGGGCAAAGAGCAGGAGGAGGATGAAGAACACAAAGACCTGCAGCAGCAGCAGGATGACGCCGCTCATGACCCCGTAGATCATGTTGTAGGTGGTGGTGTTCCTGAATTGGTCGGAAAGGAGGCTGAAGCCGAAGAAGGTGAGGGTGCAGGCCGCCGCCGCCAGAATACAGTGCTTCCATCGGGGACCTGTTCCCGCCGCCGTCCGGAAGGCCAGGGTCACGAAGAGAAACATCAGGGTGGCCGGCAGGAAGCGGGTGAGCCTGTCCCCCAACTCCACCACCACCGGGGGAATCAACCGCTGCAGGAAGCTTGTTTCCAGCAAGGTTCTGCCGGAGGTGAACACAAAGATGGTGAGGGCGATTACCACCACCAGAATCACCTCTCCCGCCACCACAATCAGCTGTGACACCAGCGGCCGCCGTATGGCCTCCCCATGGAAGATGCAGTGGAAGCCCTTCATGGTGGAGTTGAACAGCCGCCGTGCCATCCAGAAGATGAAGAATCCGATGATGATGTTGAAGATGATGCCGCCCTTGAATTCCAGCACCGAATTCACCAGATGGGATATATCCAGAATCTGGGTCAGTCCTGAGTCGAATTCGTAGAGCTTCGACA
>CAMGSV010000220.1 GCA_946061495.1 uncultured Spirochaetales bacterium
GGCCAGCGACTTTCTGGTGGTCAGGGACAGATGGTTTCCATTGCTCGGGCTATGGTGCAGTCAGGTGGCCTCCTGTTGTGTGATGAGGCCACCAGCAGCTTGGATGCTGCCACGGAGCAGGTGGTGGAGGCCGCCTTGGACAAGCTTTATTCCGGTAGAACGGTGCTTGTCAGCGCCCATCGGCTCCATACCCTGAAGCGGGCTCGGGAGATTTTTGTGCTGGAGGATGGGTGCATTGTTCAGCGGGGAAGCTATGATGAGCTGGCGAGTCAGACTAATGGCGCTTTTGCCCGCATGCTGCAGGAGGGGCTGGCGGTATGATGAACGTAAATATGAAAAAAAAGCTTGGGGATGCTAGTCTGGGGCAGGAGTCTGTGCTTCCTCCCAGTGCTGCCCTCAAGGCGCTGATGGGATTGGTTCGTCCCTATCTACCTTCGGTGATGGGGACGGCGGTGGTGGGTGCCATGACCATTGTGGCAAATACAGGACTGCTGGCGGTGTCCGCCATCCTCATCAGTATCTCTGCCCTGATGCCGCCCCTGCTGGACTTGATGCCCATGTCCGCTGCGGTGCGTCTCTGCGGCATTTCACGGGCCTTGTTCCGGTACTGGGAGCGGCTGGCAAGTCATTCCATCACTCTGAAGCTTTTGGCGGACCTGCGGGTATGGTACTACCAGCAGCTTTTACCCTTGGTTCCCGGCGGGGTGCGCAATAGGACCGCCCGATTGTTCAAGACTATTACCGACAACATAGAGATTCTCAAGTTCTTCTATCTGCGGGTGGTGGCCGCTCCCCTGACGGCAGTGGTGGCTCTGGTGATTGCCTCGGTGGTGCTGGCCTTCTTCCTGCCGGTGGCCATTCCCGTCCTGTGGATTGCCGCCGCCTTGAACGGAGTGGTGTTGCCGGTCATCTCCCGCCGCAATGGGCGTGAGAGTGCGGCGGCGGCCCAGCTCCACGAGTTGAACTACCATCAGAAGCTGCAGGACTATGTGGAGGGCTTGGAGGCTCTGTGGGTCTACGACCGATGGAAGCCTATGGCCGCAACGGTGATGGAGTCTTTTATGGATGGAAACAAGGTGCGGCTGGACGGGGAGCTGCGGCGTGGCCAACTGACCGCCTTGTCGGGAGTGATTTCTGGACTGGCTATGGCCATCACCTTGTTCTTCAGCGCTCAGGCGGTGGCCCAGGGGCAGCTGCCGGGAATCTATCTGCTGGCGGTGGCTCTCATTGTGCTGGGTATCATGGAGGCGGTGCAGCCCCTTCCTCTGGCAGTCTCCTACTACTACGACAGCATCGCTGCCATGGAGGACATGTTGGAGGTGGTCAGCGGGGAGCCTACCGGGTTGCCCCGACTGGGAAGTGGTTCTGCAGCTGTTTCTTTGCAGGTGGGAGACGGCTTGCGGCAGCCCCAGGACATTGAATTTTCCGGTGTGAGCTTTACCTATCCCGGCGGTAAGACTCCAGCGTTGGAGCATGTGAGTTTTACCATTCCCGCCGGAAGTCGTACCGCCATCATCGGACATATTGGCAGTGGAAAGAGCAGTCTGGCGGCCCTGCTGATGGGTGACTATATTCCCCAGGAAGGAGAGATTCGTCTCGGTGGCAAGACCTTGGGTGAGTGGGGCAAGGAGGCCTTGGTGGCACAAATCTCGTTGGTGGATCAGCAGCCCTACCTCTTTACCGCCACCCTGCGGGAAAACCTGGAGCTGGCTGGGGGTAAGAAATCGGAGGAGGAGCTGTGGGCCGCCCTGGAGTGGGCAGATTTAGGGGGTCTTGCCCGGAGTCTGCCCAATGGACTGGATAGCCTGCTGTCTCCCAACGCCCAGAACTTCTCTGCCGGTGAACGACAGCGCCTCGCTCTGGCCCGGATGAAGCTGGAGGACAAGCCCATCATCATTCTGGACGAGGCATTGAAGAATCTGGACAACATCACCTCCCACCGTCTGCTGGACCGCATCCTGGAATTCTCCCGGGGGCGAACCCTCCTGCTCATCACCCACGACCTGCGTCATCCGGCTCAGATGGATGCCGTGTTGGCCATGGAGCAGGGGAGGGTGGTGTCCTTTGGGTAGGTGAAGGGTGCTACAGCACATGGTGTGCCGGTTCTGCCGTATCTGTACGAGCGTGCATTCCCCAAAAAAACGCCAGGCATGAAGTGCACGCTTGAAGTACACTTCATGCCTGGTGGCTGTGTAAGTTAGTTGCAGCTACTGCAGGACAATCATCTCCTTGTCGCCGAAGGCTTCCTCCAGCCCTTGGTCCAGACGCTCCCCTCGGTAGGTGACTGGCTCCACATCCATCACAGCCTCCTCCTGCTGCGTATCGTAGAGTGTCATCGTGACAACAATCTTGCCCTCCGTCCCCTTTTCTCTGATTGCCACTGCCAAGAAATCCTTGTTGTCCTTGAGCAGCTTTAGAGTCTTTGGCCGTTGAAAGTATTCCTTTACCAGCTCCAGGGTGATGCACGGAACTTCCTGGATGCTGGCGGAACCGAGCGGCTGGCGGAACAGGAGACGAAGCAGGAATGCGAAGAATGCTTTGAGGGCGGAAAGCAAGCCCTTTTTCTGAGGCGGTGCAGCATCTGGCTCCGTCTCGGCCGACTTGCCTTCCGCAAGGGCTTCGTCCTGGCCTGATTTAGGCTGCTGAGATTTGCTGTTTTCCTGTTCCATCACAATTCCTCCATTGCCGTCCAAGGTTTGCTCCTTGCCTTCGTTGTAGAAATGATACTTTGAATAAAAACAACAGAAATTGAGTTTATAATTTTACAAGCGATAGCTTATAATGTTATTTAAAACAAAGCCTTGTAGTTATAATGTGAAGGAAGTTGTCGGTGCTGTCATTTGGGAGCTTAGAAAAGAGCACAGGGTTTCTCAGGAAAAGCTGGCGGAAGGCATCGATTCCCATCAAGTCTATATTTCTGAAATCGAAAAGGGGCAGAAGCTGCCCTCCCTTCTGGTGCTGTACAACATCGCCGTCTTCTTTGGACTGACCCTTACCCAGTTGGTGGAACGGATCGTGCGGCGGCTTGAGGAGGACGGCTGGCCGATGGACACCACCGCTGGAACCATTCCCCCAAGCTGCTAGAAAGCTCTTCTGCTTTCCGAAGAATCAAAATTCCTTCTATCTTGTCAAATCATACTATTTAGTGTACAGTGGGGCTAAAGTTTTTTTTAGGAGAATAGCAAAAGATGAAGAAAATCTTTTCTGTACTTTTGGTTTGCCTCATGGCTGCTTCCCTGGCCTTTGCCGGTGGAAAGAAGGACTCTGGTGTGGACAACTCACTGGAGGATCTGAAGGCTCGTGGCATTTTTGTTCTGGGGCTGGACGATGCGTTCCCTCCCCTGGGCTTCCGGGATGATGCCAACAACATCGTGGGTTATGACATCGACCTGGCTGCCGAGGTTTGCAAGCGCCTTGGTGTTGAGCTGAAGTGCCAGCCCATCGACTGGGCAGCTAAGGAGCAGGAGCTGAACACAGGTAACATTGACTGCATCTGGAACGGCTTTACCATGACACCAGAGCGAGAGGCTGCCCTTTCCTTTACAAAGCCTTACTTGGACAATGCCCAAGTGGTAATTGTTCGCAGTGACGCAGGAATTGCTTCCTTGGCTGATTTGGCTGGAAAGAAGATTGGTCTTCAGGCTGGATCCAGTGCTGCTGATGCTGTTGATGCAAATCCTAACTTCAAGGCAACCTTGGATGAGGTTGTAGAGTTCAAGGATAACTTGACTGCTCTCATGGACTTGGAAATCGGTGGTGTAGACGGTGTTGTTATGGACATGGTTGTAGGTAACTATAGCATCATGACTACAGGTAAGAACTTTGTAGTTCTGTCTGAAAACCTGTCTTCCGAAAAATACGGAATTGGTTTCCGCAAGGCTGACGTAGAGCTCCGTGACGAAGTTCAGAAGATTCTTGAAGAAATGGCTGCAGACGGTACTGTTGCTGCTATTTCTGCCAAGTGGTTTGGCTCTGATATTTCTGTAATCGGAAAGAACTAATTTACAGGGGCGGCTGGAATGGAAGAGTTGTTTGTAGTCTTATTGGAACGCTCTGTTGTATCGAAGA
>CAMGSV010000221.1 GCA_946061495.1 uncultured Spirochaetales bacterium
CTGAGATACCTCTACAAACCCGTCCATTGCGAGCCTCCTTAAGCTTCGTTTTCCAAGTCTTTTTCCTAGGAAGGCATGGAAAACATATTCTGTTTATGGTATGCTGGCAGAGAATGGTGACACATTCTTCGCATACGTCCTGCTGGCCCTGGGGCTTCCGTGGCTCCGGGGCCTTTGTTCGGCTTGGGAAGAAACTCACCTCTTCCCGCTGAACACCTCCAATTCTACCCCCGCACCCGCCAGCTGTAAAGGCTTTTTTGCCGGTCTGACACTTTTTGACCCTTTTTTCTTTTTCCTGACCTTTATTAAAAAGTATCAAAAAGTACAATTTGCCTGTTTTGCTCTTGACACAGATGGGGTTTTAGTGTATAGGGAGAAAAAGTCTTTGAACCAAGAAGCCTTCATTGTGGGACATTTTGGAGAAAAGGAGAAGCCATGCCACGGAGACCCAAGCTAAGTCAGAAAAAGAACACTACCACCACCTGGCGGGTGCTGGCCATCATCTGCGGCCTGTGCTGGGCGGTGGTGCTGGCTGCTGATGTCTTTCCCTATCCCGCAGGAGCCCAGGCTCACCCCATGGATGTGATTCCCCGGTGGGGCTTTTCTGTCCTCTACATCCTTTCCATCCTGGCCTGCCTTGTGCTGGTGGTGTATCCCAAAAAATTCATCATCTATACTCTCATGTGTTGTCTGTGGGGCGTGGTGGTATTGGTGGAAGGTGGTGGAACCAACGGCATTCTTTTCTATTTATTAGGTATGGGCTTTGGCTACGTTGCAGGCATCTTCAAAAAGCATCCCCTGCCTAAGCTTGCCATCTTTTTAGCAATCTGCCTTGCTTCCATCATCAGCCAGTTTCGCTACGGAGCAGGCTTTGTGTCTGGAGTCTTGCTTTCCTTTATTTTTCTTCTGCTGGTGTATCTGCTGGTCTGGTTTCTCATGCAGGAGGCTGGTGGTCTTGCCCAGCTGGAGCGAGATATTTTTGCCACCTTTTCCCCTGCAAAATGGCAGGCTGAGACAGAGACAGCTCCAGAAGACCAGGAATCTCCATCTCCCCAAGATATTTCCCAGCTGACGGAGGAGCAGCAAAAAATCATTTCCTGCATCCACCAAGGAATGGTGTACAAAGAAATCGCTGTTATCATTGGTAAAAGTGAAAGCCATGTAAAACGACAGGTGAAGACCATCCGCAGCACCTCTGATTTTTTTTCTTGACAGGTGTCTGACACTTTTTTCTTGACAGGTGAAAATTTCAATTTTATCATAGTAGAAGGGTCATTTGATTCAGTATATATATGAAGGAGATTTTCTTATGGATTATTCCACACAACAGTTGAGAAATATTTCGATTGCCGGTCATGGTCAGACGGGCAAGACCACCCTTTTTGAGCATCTGCTCTTTGTGGGTGGGGCGCTGTCCAAGGCCGAATCGGTGGCTTCTGGCAAGACCGCCAGCGATAACTCTCCAGAGGAAATCCAGAGAAAGATATCGGTGTATTCCTCCTTGGCCCACATTGCCTGGAAGGATAGCCTTATAAATATGTGGGATACCCCCGGTTCCTCCGACTTTTCCGGTGAGGTCATCTCCGCCTTCCGTTCCAGCGAGCTGGCGCTGATGGTGGTTGACTCCCGCTCCGGCGCCCAAATCGAGACCATCAAGCTGTGGCGTGACTTGGACCGCAGAAACAAGCCCCGCATCGCCTTTCTGAACCACTGTGAGGACGAGCGTTCCGACTACGATGGCTCCGTCCAGGACATCCGCAAGAAGTTCAGCGTGGAGGTGTGTCCCGTCACCATTCCCATGGGCAGCGGCGGCGATTTCAAGGGGGTCATCGACGTGCTTCACGGCAAGGCCTACCTGGTGGCTGGCGATGGTGCTGTGGAAAAGCCCACCGACATTCCCGCTGAGTACAAGGATGTATACGAGGATGCCTTGGGCGTGCTGGCTGGAGCTGCTGCCGAAGGTGACGACGACCTGCTGGTGAAGTTCATCGATGAAGGTGAGCTGACTCAGGAGGAGATTATCGCCGGCCTCAAGATTGCCGTGGCCAACAACCGTATCGTTCCCTCCTTTGCCGGTAATCCTGAGAAGAACTGCGGCTTGGTTCCCCTGCTGGACTTTATCGCAGACATCGCTCCTGACCCTTCCCATGCCATCGAGACTGCCGTGTCTCCGGTGGAGGAGAAGATGGCGGTGAAATTCGACGCTGCCACTCCTGCAGTGATTCTCTGCGTCAAGACCTCCAGCGACCAGTTCTCTGGAAAGCTTTCCTATCTGAAGGTGGTGGGCGGAAGCCTCCATTCCGATTCCGAGTTGTTCAACCTGACGGAGAAGAAAAAGGAGAAGATTGGCAAGCTCTATCGCTGCGTTGGCAAGAAGCTGGAGGAAATCAAGGTGGCTCAGGCGGGAGACCTTTGTATTGCCGCCAAGCTGGCGGTCACCAAAACCAGCGATACGTTGGCTGCCTCCCAGGATGCGCTGCCCTTGGTAAAGCTTCGTCTGCCTGAGCCGGTGTACTCCATGGCAGTTGCCGCCAAGGAAAAGCGGGATGACGACAAGCTTTCCACCCAATTGCTGAAGGCCGCCGAGGAGGACAGGACCCTCACCTTCCAGTACAATCCTGAAACAAAGCAGAACGTGCTGTCCGGCATGGGTGAGCTGCAGATTGGCATCATTCTGGACAGGATTCGTGCCCAGTCCAAGATTGAGATTGAGACCTCCCTGCCTCGCATCGCCTACCGGGAGACTATCCAGCGGAAGGCCCAGGCAGAGTACACCCACAAGAAGCAGTCCGGTGGCCACGGCCAGTATGCTAGAGTGGTGCTTTCTGTGGAGGCTCTGGAGCGAGGAATGGAGTATGGATTCACCAACGCCGTTGTGGGAGGTGCCATTTCCAAGGGATATATTCCCGGTGTGGAGAAGGGGGTGCGGGAAGCCATGGAGCATGGTGTCCTGGCAGGCTACCCTGTGGTGGATGTGGCCATCACCGTCCTGGACGGTAAGGAGCATCCCGTTGACTCCTCCGAAATGGCCTTCAAGATTGCTTCCCGCAATGCTTTTAAGGATGCCATGCGTTCTGCAGGCCCGGTGCTGCTGGAGCCAGTGATGAACATCACCGTGTGGGTTGAGTCAAAGTACTTGGGAGACATCATGTCCGACCTCTCCGGCAAGCGGGGGAGGGTGCTGGGTCAAAACACCTTGGCCGGTGACATTGACGAGATTCGGGCTCTGGTTCCCCAGTCCGAGCTGTTGAAGTACGCCATAGACCTGCGCTCACTTACCAGTGGCACGGGAAGCTTTGAGACCTCCTTTAGCCACTACGATCCCATCTCCGGCAAGCTGGCAGATGAGGTTATCGCCGCCGCAAAGGAATTCATCCAGGTGTCTTCAGAAGATTAGTTTGTTGGTCAGCTGCAGGCAGAAGCTGCCCCACGGAGTGCTCTGGATGGGGTGCTGTTCAGATTGACCTGTAGCTGGATTCAATAGATGGCGCCGGGGAGAGGTGGGTGCTTCTCCCCGGTTTTTTTATTTTGAGAATGCTATGTGCAGCTGCCGCTTTTCCCTTACGCAGTCCAGCAGGTAGTAGTTGATGATATTTTGGTATGACATGCCAGTTTCCTCTGCCATTGCCTTGAAATAGGTGATGACTTCATCGTCAAGGCGGATGGTAATCTGCTTTTTCAATCTTTCTGCGTATGGGTTCTTGATTCCATTTGAAAAATCATAGTGCTCCCTCATCTGCTCTACCTCCATAGTGCTTGGTTTCCTGTACATTTGCCTTTCTTGCAGAAATGATTCTGATTCTATCATGTTCCCGGTAACAATGGCAGACTACCAGTACACGCAATTCCAGGCTCAATCCAAGCAGGACAAATCTATCTTCCTCAAGGCTTGAATGATCTGGATCTGCAATCAAGATGGCGTTTTCATCATAGGATAAGGATTTTGCCTCCTCAAAGCTAATGTTATGCTTTGCAAGGTTTAATTCAGCCTTAATCGTATCCCATTCAAAGAACAATTCATCCATAATT
>CAMGSV010000222.1 GCA_946061495.1 uncultured Spirochaetales bacterium
ACACTCCAAATTTTCAGGTAGTATCGCTGCCTGTTCCTGTGTCCCCAAATGCTTCAACAGATATCAGTATTCAGGTGCTGGATTTTTATCCAGGTGAAAGATACAATGATATTGCTATTTCCGGAGTTTTTTTTTCAGAGGAGATGACTGACAGTCCAAAAATCGAGTGAGTTAGAACAACGGTTAATTTCAAGAGTTTGTCGTTGGTTATTCCACGAGGCAGTTTACAGATATCCCGAATAACATTTTAACTAAACTAAGTTTAGAGACAGACTCCTATGTCACGGAGTCAGTCCTTTTTATTTCAAATATATACAGTCAAACGGGGCAGCAAGCTGGAGTGGGGTCTGGTGGTATTTCAGGACCATCACTCCAGCACTACGTAGGTCTTGCCGGTGCCGCCTTCCTCCGGCCGGGCGAAGTGAAAGTCCTGCACCCCAGGATAGTGGGACAGGTAGTCGTGGACAGCCTGCTGGAGGACACCGTTTCCCTTGCCGTGGATGACGGAGAAGTTGTGGAGGCCCTGCATGGTGGCCAGGTCCAGCTGGCGTTCCAGTGCCTTGACGGCCTCCTCGCTCCGCATTCCCAGCAGCCGCAGCTCCAGCACCGGCCGCTCCTGGCTGGAATCCTTTACAAAGCTCCTGTCTTGGACTTCGGGAAAAAGATTCTTTGTTTCACCGCTACCTGAATCACGGCTTTCTACCAGGCTGTATTCCACCATTCCTGCAGGACTTCTTTCCAACGGTTGCAGGAGACGAAGATCCTTCTCCTTCATGGTGACCTTGAGGCTGCCCACCTGCACCAGCCAGCTGTTCTTTCCGCTGGAGCGCAGCAGGGTGCCGGTGCGGTTGCCCTTGAGGGTGGCCACGGTGGCTCCCTCCTGAAACACCAGCGGTGCCATTTCCTTGCCAGCGGCGGCTCCCTCGGCTTGCGGCTGGGCAAGGCTTGCTGGGGCAAGGCTTGCTTGTGCAAGGGCATCCTTGTTCTTCAGGCGCTTTTTCTTGCCGTTCCTTGCAGGTGGGGCTACGGTGTAGGGGGCACTGCTGTAGGATGCCTCAAGCTCTGCCGCCTGGAGCTCCAGCAGCTCCGCCTCCTGTTCCAGCTTTTTGTCCTGCTTCTTGATGGCATCCTCCAGCTGGGAGATGAACTGCTTGACGCTCTGGGTCTTTGCCTTGGTCAGCTCCCCCTCCCGCAGCTCCCGCACCAGATTCTCCAGCATCCGTCGGCTTTCCGCCAGGAACAGCCGCCCCTCCCGATGGTCCTGCCGGGAAAGCTCCTGCTCCTTCTGACGGAGCTGCAATTCCTTTAGGTCAACCTTCCGCCGCTTTTCCCAGATGCTCCGCTGCTCCAGCTTCAGGTCCTGGGAAAGCTTGTCCGCCTCCTGGTGCTTTTGGGTGAGGGAGGCAATCATGGCGGAGATGTCTGCCTGCTCCCCCTCCAGGTAGGCGGTTGCCTGGTCAACGATGGCTGCGGGAAGTCCATTGCGGCGGGCAATGTCCAGCGCCCGGCTCTCTCCGGGAATCCCCGTTCTGATGCGGTAGGTGGGAGCCAGGGTAGTCTCGTCGAATTCCGCCGAGGCGTTGGTGCAGCTGGGCTGGCTGTAGCCGTAGTTCTTCAGCACGCCGTGGTGGGTGGTCGCCACCACCAGGTCCCCCTGCTGGATGAGCCTGTCCAGCACCGCCATGGCGATGGCGCCCCCTTCCTGGGGGTCGGTGCCGCTGCCCAGCTCGTCCAGCAGTACCAGACTCTTTCCGTCGGAATGCTCCAGCATCTGGCCGATGTTCCTCATGTGGCCGGAAAAGGTGGAGAGGGACTGGTCCAGGGACTGCTCGTCGCCAATGTCCGCAAAGACACCGGAGCACAGGGGCAGGGCGGTTCCCTCCTTGGCGGGGATGGGGAAGCCGCTCTGGTTCAGCAGGGTGAACAGGGCCAGGGTCTTGAGGGTGACGGTCTTTCCTCCAGTATTGGGGCCGGTGATGATGAGGACTCGGCATTCCTGGGGGAAGATGAGGTCGATGGGAACAGCCTGGCTTCCCAGCAGGGGATGGCGGGCCTGCAGGAGCTTGGGCTGGCCCTCCGGGGGCAGGTCTGCGGCGAAGATGGCCTGGTGGTTTACGGCCCAGCGGGCGGACCCGTAGGCGGCATCCAGCTGGATCATGATACGGAGGGCGGCACGGATGTCCGTCTGGAAGGGAGTCAGGCTGGCGGTGAGCTCCTTGAGGATACGGCGGATTTCCGCTGTCAGGGCGAATTCCTCCTGTACCAGCTGGTTGTTCTTCCGCACCACCTCCTCCGGCTCGATGTAGACGGTGTGGCCTGTCTGGGAAACCTCGTGGATGATGCCCCGGATTCTGCCCCTGCTGCCGGAACGAACCGCCAGCACCTGGCGGTCTGAGCGAAGGACGGGTACATCGGATTGGAGGACATCCTTCAGGCTGGTGTCCGAGGTGTAGCGGCGGATGGCGGAGTCGATCTCACGGCGGATTCGGGCGATGTTTGCCCTGATTTCCCGCAGCTCCGGCAGATCCTTCAGCTGCCCGCCCTTGTCCAGCACTCGTCCGATGAGGGCTGCCGGCTGGGACAGGTCGGGCATGGACTGGGCGTATTCGGCCAGACGGGGCAGGGGAAGCTGGCTTGCCGCTGACTTGAGGGCGGCGGCCGTCTTGATGGTGATGGCGCAGAAGGTGGCCAGGGTGTGGAGCTCCTGCTGGCTCAGCACGGAATTGGCCACGGACAGGACTTCTGCCACCGGTGCCACCGGCTCCCAACCAGAAAGGGGCAGGGGACGGGCGGAGTTGAGGTAGGTGACCCACTGGCTGGCCTCCTCCTTGAGGCGGGTGATTTCAGCGGGGGCGGTGAGGGGAAGCCGGGAGTCCACCAGCTCCCGTCCCTCCTGGCTGAGGCAGCAGCCGGCGATGGATGCGCGCAGCCGAAGGTAGTCCAGCTGCTGCAGGTTCTTCTGGTCCACCATCATGAGCCTGTCCTCCACCATGCTAGTACTCCCAGCTTCCACTGGTGATTTCATCACAAATCCGCTGCCAGCTGTCGAAGCGCTCCTCGCTGATGACGCCGCTGTAGACGGCTTCCTGAATCTTGCAGCCGGGCTCCTTGTTGTGGTTGCAGGACATGCCGAAGGAGCAGGTGCCCACCAGGGGGCGCATTTCCCGGAAATAGAGGGCCAGGTCGGCGGCGGAGATGTCGTGGAGGACAAAGCGGCGGACACCGGGGGTGTCGATGATGGCGGCGTGGGCATTGTGGCGGCCTCCCATGAGGGATTCGTTGAGGGTCAGGTGGAGGAGGGTGCCCTTGGTGGTGGTGTGGGTTCCCCGCCCGTACTTTTCCGACAGGCTGCCGGTTTTCAGGACGCAGGTGGAGTCCAGCACATTGATGAGGCTTGACTTGCCCACGCCGGACTGCCCCACAAAGGCGGAGAGCTTGTCCTCCAGCAGGGCCGCCAGCTCAGGGATTCCCTCGCCGGTGCGGGCCGAGATGCGGAGCACCTGGTAGCCGATGTTCTCCCAGTCGGTGAGGCGGAACTCCACGTCCTCGTCGGCGGCCAGGTCATACTTGTTGCAGACGATGACAGGAGTGATGCCGGCCCGCTCAGCCTGGGCCAGGGCCCGGTCCACAAAGCGGGGGCGGAAGGGTGGCTCCTGGGTGGTGGTGACAATCATCAGGTAGTCCAGGTTGGCCGCCAAAAGCTGGGGGGCGCGTCCCTTCACGTTCCAACGGACAAAGGCGTTGCTCCGGCTCTGAAGGGAGAGAATCTGCCCCGCCCCCTGATCCAGCTCGTCGGGCTGCACCTCCACCTTGTCGCCAGGTGCCAGGGGATTGTAGTAGCCCTGGCTTTCCTTGAGCTTCTTTCCCTTGATGGAGCACTGGCGGGTGACTCCATCCTCACATTCCACCGAGAAGAAATTGTTGCTGCCACTGAGCACGGTACCTATCATGGGTGGCAGTATAGCAGATGTAAACTAATAGTAAAAGGGGGAGGGGAAGCCAGGAGCCC
>CAMGSV010000223.1 GCA_946061495.1 uncultured Spirochaetales bacterium
GCTTGAATGGGAGGTCTAGATGAAGACAGGATTGAAGGTGCTGCTGATTGTAGTGGGCATCATTGTAGTAGTTGGTGTGGCAGGCTGCCAGTTTTATAGCGGTAATTATAACAAGATGGTGGAGCTGGACGAGGCCGTTTCCGGCTCCTGGGCACAGGTGCAGAATGTGTACCAGCGCCGCATGGACTTGATTCCCAACCTGGTGGAGACGGTGAAGGGCTACGCCGCCCACGAGTCCCAGGTCTATTCCGACATTGCTGAGGCTCGCTCCAAGGTGGGCGGGGTGGTGCAGATTTCCGCTGCGGATTTGGAGGATCCCGAGAAGCTCCGCCAGTTTCAGGAGGCTCAGAACAGCTTGGGTGGCGCCCTCCAGCGGCTTCTGTCTGTCACCGAAAACTATCCCCAGCTGAAGGCCGACCAGAATTTCTTGGCCCTGCAGGATCAGCTGGAGGGGACGGAGAACCGCATCACCGTGGAGCGGGGACGGTTCAACGAGGCGGTGACAGCCTACAACACCTTTGTCCGCAAGTTTCCCCAGAACATCATCGCCAACATGAGCGGATTCCGTCAGAAGGAAAAGTTCACCGCCGATGCCGCCGCCCAGACGGCACCAAAGGTATCCTTTTAGTTTTTCCGTGGTTTTAGAGCAGGAAGGAATGAGGCTATGACAAAAGCGCGTATGTTGCGGCGGCTCAAGCTGGATGCCGCCACCTTCGACACCATCCGTCAGGCGGTGGCAAGGGCAGAGACAAAGACCACGGGGGAAATTGCCCTGGCGGTGACGGCGGAAAGCGCCCGCTACTCCGTCTATGAGTTGATGGCGGCACTCTGCGTGGGAGTTCTGACCTTTGCGATACTGCTGCCATTTTCTGGTACAATCCAGCTGGTGCTGGACAAGATTTTGTGGGGTGCGGCGGACTGGTATCTGCCTGCTTTCTTCGGCATTTCCTGCTTCGGTATTACCGCCCTGCTGTTCTGGGTGGCCAATGTACCTGCCATAGACCGGCTGATTATCCCCGCCAGTGTCCGCCGCCGCACGGTGTACAACCGTGGGTTGCGCCACTTTGTGGAAAGTGGTGTCTATGCCACGGAAAACCGCTCCGGCATCCTCATCTTTGTGTCCTACATGGAGCGGGAGGTGCGGATTCTGGCGGACACCGGCATTAGCGCTAAGATCGCCCCGGAGCTGTGGAACCTCATCGCCCAGGACTTGGCGGAGGGGCTTGGTACCAACGATGCCACGGGAGCCTTTGTGCGGGCGGTGGAACGGTGCGGTGAGCTTTTGGCGGAGCATTTTCCTGCCCCTCAGCGGCCGGAGGACAATCCCAACGAGCTGCCCGATGGTCTGGTGATTCTTGATGACGAGGATGTGGAATGAGGGGAAAATCTTTCTGTTGCAATAAATTGATGGTGGCTTTGATTCTGGCGGCCACCCTGTTCGTGGTTCCTGCATTGTCATTGGAGCCGCCGCAGTGGAGCGGCCCGGTGCAAGACTTGGCCCAGGTGATGACAGCCCAGCAGCGGCAGGAGCTAACGGAGTACCTTACCACAGTGAACAATCAGACAGGCATCCAGATGGCCGTCCTGACGATTCCCAGCCTGGAGGGTGACTCCATCGAGGATTTCTCCTTCAGGACAGCCAGCGCCTGGAAGCTGGGACAGGAAAAGGAGGACAACGGCGCCCTGCTGGTGGTTTCCGAAGGGGATCGTGAGCTGCGGATTGAGGTGGGCTATGGGCTTGAAGGGCTGCTCACCGATGCAAAGTCCGGCCTCATCATCAGGAATGTCATCACTCCCCACTTCCGCAACGGCGACTATGGCACGGGAATTGTGGAGGGAATCAGAAACATGGTGGGTGTTGCCACAGAGGATGCCCAGCTGGTTTCATCCAATATGGAGGAGGAAGGTGGTCTTGACGGCCAGTCACTGGTGGTGTCCATCATTTTCTTCGCCCTGTACTTTGCCGTTCTGTCCATGGCCATCAGCAAGGCGGTGAAGACCAAGGGACGCAGTTCCAGCAGATCTACCGTCAGGATGCCACCGCCCATCTTTACCAGTGGCTCCAGCTTTAGTTCCGGCAGTTTTTCTAGTCGCAGTAGTTTTGGCGGTGGCGGATTTAGTGGTGGTGGGTTTTCTGGTGGCGGTGGCAGCTTTGGTGGCGGCGGTGCCTCCGGTAAATGGTGAAAGCCCGTCGTTCTCGTATGACATAGGCTGAAATGTGTTTGAAGGGAGGCCCTGTCTGGTATACTTGCCTGGCAGGGCTTTTTTTGTTGCGGGATCGGGAAAAAGGTGATACCTTTAAAAGGTGGGGTTTGTCATCGTCATATTAATTTGATTTATGAGTCGGGTGTTTTTCCGACTCTTGTGTCGTACTAGGGGGCGGGCATTGGAGAAAAAGTCGATGTTTGCAGGCTCGGGAAAAAGTATCCTGGGATTCTTTGTGCGGGTTGTGCTGATTGTGAGTGCCACCCTACTGATAGCCTCCTTTCTGCCCTCTATGGCGGAGGGGGCGGAAAGTGTTTCCATTGGTTTCTTTGCCTTGGTGCCGGCTTTCTTCCTGGTGCTGTATATTTTCGTGACAAAACGTATTCTGGAAGCCCTGGTATTAGGCTCCCTCATGTGCTTTGTCTTCGCAGACCGCTGGAATTTCCTCAGTGCCTTCAACGTCGGCCTCACCACCGTCATGATGGATGAGGATACTGGCTGGCTCATCATTGTCTGCGGCCTCATGGGAAGCATCATCAAGTTAATTGAGCGTACCGGAGGCAGCCTCGCCTTTGGCCGCTTTGTGGCATCTCGATCCAAAACCCGTGTGGGAACCCTCCTGTGGACCTACCTGCTGGGCATCATCATCTTCATCGACGACTACCTCAACAGCCTGACGGTGGGCTCCTGCATGGCTCCTGTCACCGACAAGCACAAGGTCTCCCGGGAGGAGCTCACCTACATTGTGGACTCCACGGCGGCCCCGGTCTGTGTCCTGCTGCCCATTTCCACCTGGGCGGTTTTTGCCTCTCGGCTGCTGGTGGACAATGGATTGGTGCCACAGGACCAAGCCATGGCCTATTTTGTCAAGACCATCCCCTACAACTTCTACGCCTGGGCCGCCCTGCTGGTGGTGCTTCTGGTGATCCTTCGGGTGATTCCTCCCATCGGTCGCATGAAGGTGGCAGACGACCGGGTGAAGAATGGCGGACCGGTGGCTCCCCCTGGCTCCGAAAAAATTGACATTCGGGGTGGCTCTGTACCATCGGATGCTGCCACTGGCGGCGCCCAAGGCAAGATGATTGACTTTCTCCTTCCCATTGCCTGCCTGGTGATTTCCACCGTTGTTTCCGGCGTGGACATGCAGATGGGCGTTATCGTGACCTTGGGCTTTATGTTCCTGCTCTACGTGGGACGTGGCCGCATCTCCGCTGATGAATTCGCCGACTGCTGTGTTGAGGGCCTGAAGAATATGCTTCTGCCCCTGATGCTGATGGTGCTGGCCTTTCTGTTCAGTGATGCCAGCAGCCGAATCCAGTTCACCGAAACCGTCATCAATGGGGTGCTGCCCACCATGGAAAGAATTCCTCAGCTGATGCCCCTGGTAATCTTCATCATTCTAGGTGCTACGGAATTCATCACCGGAACCAACTGGGGTCTGTATATCATTGCCCTGCCTATCGTCATTCCCCTGTCTCAGGCAGTGGGGGGCAACACGGTGCTGGCCATCAGCGCTGTCCTTTCTGCTGGTGTCTTCGGCAGCCACATCTGCTTTTATTCCGACGCCACCATCATCAGCTCCGCCGCTTGCGGCTGCGACAATTTTCAGCACGGCCTCTCCCAGATGCCCTATGGTCTGATTGGGGCAGGTGTGGCTATGGTACTGTTCACGGTGGCCGGCTTCCTGATGATTTGAGCCGGGTGTTGACCATGGGCGCTGAGTCATATCTCCTTCATGCTTTGGTTCCTTCTATAAGAAAGATGCTGCCCCAGAATAAATACGAATCCTGGATAGTTGAGCAA
>CAMGSV010000224.1 GCA_946061495.1 uncultured Spirochaetales bacterium
GATGCACAAAAAAAGACAGCCAGAAATCATTCTGACTGTCTGAAAGCTATGCTCAATCCTAGAATTCTTCAAAGTCCATGTCGTCGAAATCATCGCTGGACTGGAAGGCGGTGGCTCCGGTGGTCACTGGTGCCGGGGCTGCCTTTGCTACCGTGGCGGGCCGGGATGACATGGGCTTAGCTACCGGCTGCGGCACCGTCCTCTTCTTGGAATGCATGGCACGCCTTGTCTCGGTGGAAGCCATGGTCCGGCTGTCAATCTTGAAGAAACCGATGGTATCAATGAGGACCTGGGAGTGGGCGGCCAGCTCCTCTGCCATGGCGGCCAGCTCCTCGGAGGCGGCGGCGTTCTGCTGGACCACGCTGTCCAGCTGGACGATGGCCTTGTTCACCTGCTGTGCTCCAGAATCCTGCTCACGGCTGGCGGTGGCAATCTCCTCCACCAGCATGTTGGTTTCTTCTATACTACGAACCACACCAGATACAATCTCATGGGCCTGCTCCACGGAGCTGACGGTGGTGGCGGAAATCTCGCTGATTTCACCAGCCGCCACGGAGCTGCGCTCCGCAAGTTTGCGCACCTCGCTGGCAACCACGGAGAATCCCTTTCCAGCCTCGCCGGCCCGAGCTGCCTCGATGGCGGCATTCAGCGACAGGAGGTTGGTCTGGCTGGCGATATCCTCGATGATGCTGATTTTCTGGGCAATCTCATGGATGGCCACCAATGCCCGGTTTACGGCCTGGCCGCCCCGCTTTCCGTCGTCGGTGGTGCGCTGGGAGATGCTGCCGGTCTTGGTGGCGTTGTCGGCGTTCTGCCGGATGTTGGAGGCCATCTCCTCCATGGTGGAAGACATCTGCTCGGTGGAGGCGGCCTGCTGGGAGGCTCCGGTGGCAACCTGCTGGCTGGTGGAGCTGATCTGGGCAGCTCCGTCCTTCACCTGATTGGAGATGTTGTAGAGAGAAACGGTGATGTCCATCAGCTGTGCCCGCATTTCCTTGAGGGTGTTGCCCATGTCGCCAATCTCGTCCTTGCGGGTAAGGCACTTTTCCCGCTCCTCTTCGGTGGTGCTGGGCAGGGTCAGCTCACCCTTTGACAGGTCTGCAAGGGATTTCTTGATGAGGGTCAATCCGGAGATGAGGGAATTGCTGTAGATAATGGAGATTGCCACTGCCAGAATGATGCTGGCAAGACAGACGCACATGATGGTGAGGGCTGACTCATGGTACATGTCAGTGCTGTCGGTCTGGGCCATGGCCATCAGCTGCTGGTTGTAGTCCTCCAGAGCGATGCACTTGTCTGTCAGGTCGTCGAAGAGGGCGGTGGATTCGTTCAGCAGCTCTCCGGCACGGGTCAGATTTGTGCGTGCAACCCGCATGATCTCGTTATGAGTGTTGAGGTACTCCTTCCAGCCGTCCTCGATTTCCTTCAGCAGGGCCTTGTCCTCCGCCGTCTCAATGAGTGCGTCATATTCTTTGAACAACTGCTCCATCAGCTTCTGCAGGTCGGAGATTCGCACGAGGTAGCGGCTTTCGATGTCGGGGGTGATGGCGTAGAGGTAGCGCAGCTCCGCCACACGGAAGTCAGACAAGTTCAGGTTGATGTCGGCGGATACCCGCACTGCCGGCACGGTAATGAGGGACAGATGGGCGTTGGCGTTGTTCAGCCGCCGCAATCCCAAGAAGCCGATGTAGGTGGCAATGATGGTGAGGAGTACCAAAATCCCGAATCTGATGAGCAGGGATGTACGTACAGATAGTTTCATGATAAAACCTCCTGGCAAGTAGTGATGATCTGTAGTATGGAAAAGCAGCGACCTGGCTCATCTGGAATGGTACAATGTACGTTGGTTTCCATAGAACACATTGGAGTCCACCCATGAATCTTTGAGTGAACTTCAATTTCTGATTCAATTATATAGTCAAAACTGAAAAAAGTAAAGCATTTTACATTTTTAGAGAAATTCGTGTAATTGTATACTGTAGTGTAATATATAACTTTTTTCATTCCCTTGCGTTTTTTTTTTATTCATGCTAGGATATTTCCGTCGTCGTGGCAACGTGTTTTGTGGCGGCGATTCTCTGGAGAGTTCCCGGAATCGGAGCGTATGGCGCTTCAGGACGGGGCGCCGAAGGGTTAAGGCTATTCGAGCCGATATCTCAGGCAAAGTGGACGGAGCTAAATAAAACCTGTTCAAACCACTCTTTGGAGAGCCTGCCGTTTCTGGAGAACGTTTCGGAAGCAAGGCTCTTATCTTTTTTAAAGGAACACGTGGGTTCGGCACCTCCTGCCGGCACTTCATGCCCTGCCACCTGTTCCTACAGGAATTGACATGTCTTTCAACTCAATTCTTTCTTCCATTAATGATGTGGTGTGGGGAATCCCCACCATCCTGCTGATTCTGGCCACCGGCCTGGTTCTCACCATCCGGCTGCGGTGCATCCAGTTCACCCACTTGAGGCGGGGCTTCCGCTCCATCTTCCGCAAGCGGGAGGGGGCAGAGGGAGAGGTGTCCGCCTTTGCCGCACTGTGTACCGCCCTGTCCGCCACCATTGGCACGGGAAACATCGTGGGTGTTGCCACTGCCATTGCCGCTGGCGGTCCCGGTGCCCTGTTCTGGATGTGGATTGCCGCCATTCTGGGAACTGCCACCAAATTCACCGAGTGTATGCTGGCCTGCAAGTTCCGTGAGGTGAAGGAGGACGGCCACATTCTGGGGGGCCCCTTCTATACTATCGAGCGGGGAATGGGGCCCAAGTGGAAGTGGCTGGCAAAGCTCTTCGCCTTCTTTGCGGTGGCCGCCGGACTTTTGGGAATCGGCACCATGACCCAGATTAATGGTATCACCACTGCCATCAACAATGCCTTTGATCCAACCAACACCAACATTGCCTTCAGGCTGTTCGACCAGAACTATTCCTGGGCCACGGTGATTGGCGGTGCCTTGGTGACCATCTTTGTAGCCCTAGTTATTTTGGGGGGCTTGAAGCGCATTGCCAAGGTCTCCGAAGTGGTGGTGCCCTTCATGGCTGCTATCTACCTGTTCCTGGGACTCAGTGTGCTGGTGATGAACGCCACCAAGATTCCCGGTGCCTTTGTGACCATCTTCCAGGGGGCCTTTGGCATGAAGGCGGTGGCGGGCGGAGCCATGGGCTTTGTGGTGAAGCAGATGCTGGATGCCATGCAGAAGGGAACCGCCCGGGGCATCTTCTCCAACGAGGCGGGATTGGGTTCCGCTCCCATCGCCGCCTGTTCCGCCCAGATGAAGGATCCGGTGGAGCAGGGACTGGTGAACATGACGGGCACCGTCATCGACACCTTGATTATCTGTACCATGACGGGGCTTTCCATCGTCATTGCCGGAGAGGGCATCTGGGGCAACCCCAACCTGCAGGGAATCGTCCTCACCACGGCGGCCTTCTCCAAGGTGCTGGGTGGTGACGGCCACAGCGTCCAGTTCCTGCTGATGGTCTGCCTGGTGTTCTTCGCCTTCACCACTATCTTGGGCTGGGACTACTACAGCGAGCGCTGCCTTGAGTATCTCACCGGTGGCCGCATGAAGATTGTAGGAGTCTTCCGCATCCTGTACATCGTCGCCATTGCCATCGGTCCCTACATGACCATCAGCGCAGTCTGGACCATCGCCGACATCACCAACGGCCTCATGGCCATCCCCAACTGCGTGTCACTGATTGTACTCAGCGGCCTTGCGGCCCGCCACACCAAGGACTACCTCACTCGCTATCCCACCTTTGAGTCGGAGGAGGAGTGAGGTAGGGTTAGACTTCCTGAGCCATTGTCTGGATGGTCTCCATGGGCAGACTGGTACAAAACTGGATCTGCTCTGGGGAGAGTCCCAGAATCAGCAGTGCCCTGGTTGTTTCCAGGGCCTTCTGGTAGGCACCGAGGGCGAAGCCCTCCTCCTGCCCTTGTTAGACCGCTATCGGAAGATGGTCGGAGGCAGGCAGGAGTCTGACATCCTTTCCTTCGTGGCCT
>CAMGSV010000225.1 GCA_946061495.1 uncultured Spirochaetales bacterium
GGCAGGCACCCCCTGGCTTCCCCTCCCCGCTGGTACGTTAGGTTGGCTCTACTGCTAGATAGGGATTTGCCCTGGCGGGCAAAGGGGTTGGTTCTCAGGAGCCCACCGTCGGCTTACACTTCGCTGCGCTCAGAGGGCGCCGACGGCAGGCACCCCCTGGCTTCCCCTCCCCGCTGGTGCGTTAGGTTTGCGCTACTGCGGGGTAGATACATTGGTTCCCGGAGCCCCTTAAAATTGCAGGTCACAGGGCTTATAAAAAAACCGCAAGAAGCAGCAGCTCTGTTTCTTGCGGGAAGGACTTTCAGTCACGCTCTATGTGTCCCGTCATCAGCAATAGTCCATTGCTCCACACCGTTCGCATTTCATTCGCGTAGAACCAAAGTGCGATGGCTGTCCTGCTGGCATCATTGTGTACCTACGACAATTGGGGCACCACCTTCCCCTTGGCGCTGGTGCGGAGCTGGGAGACCTCCTTGATTCCATGTACGCGCCACATTTTGTACAGTAAGAACCACCCGTTATGTTAGTATTTCCGCATTTGCATGCCTGTGGTGAACCACACTTATCACAAAACTTTGCACCTGCTTCAATATCCTTCCGACATGCGATGCACTTCTTCACTCCCATTGAATTACCCCCGCTCTATGCAACTTGCATCCGCTTGGTTTTCAGATGCAGCTTCCATCTGTAAGGAACATAAATCCTTCAATACATCAACTATACTCTGATAGTGCGTACACAGCGCCTGCAGTTTGTCCAGAAAATCCTTGAATGCAGATTCAAGGTCTTTCCTTGGAGAAGGGGTTCTTTCGTATTCGCCCCATCCTAGCCTCGACCACAATTCATTGATTTCTGTCAATGGATCCGTTCCCTTCTGCTTTGCAATTTCGTGGCCAACTGTGTTGATCAAATCTCCCAGAGCATCATGAAAATCACTCTTTACACTCAAGTGTTTAACCTCCTGCAATCTTTATAAAGATATTATATCTTAGTAAAGATTTTACTGTCAAGTCTTTTTCTCCTTGTGCAATAATGGGGGAATGTGTTCATTTTGGTTGAATGTGAAGAAAAGCCTTGTATATAAAGAAATGGAGATAAAGGACTTGGCCTTTCGCTCCGGTGTCTCCTATTCAACCATCATCAACGGAATGAACAAGAACAGTATGCCTCATGCGGACATCGCTTTGAAGATTTCCAGGGCCCTGAACATGTCGCTGGAAGGTCTTCTGGGTGATGGTGAAAGCAAGGGGCTGGACGTGCCCCTGCCCATCCAGCGGAACCTGGAGCGGATGGAGATAGCCCTGTATCGGAAGAACAAGGGCATCATAGATGCGCTGGAGGAGCTTCCGCCCCAGCTGCGGGATGTGGTGGTGGAGCTGGTAAAAAGAACTAGGGACTCCCTCCTGGGGGAATGACCTGACAGCCACCCGGCTGCGGTACTCGCTACTGTGGATTGTCAAATAGTTTCCAGTATACTGAAAACTATTGATTATAATTATGTTTTCTTCTAGTATAATCGTATATTTCCCACTTTTTTACAGGAAACTATGCAAGAGACCTTGTTGCAAAGACAATATACAGAAGAAATTTTCTCTGCCCTTCGGGACAAGAATGTCATCAAGGTGCTGACAGGAATTCGTCGTTGTGGAAAATCATATCTTTTGAGGCTGCTCCGTGAAAAACTCTTGCGGCAGGGCATCCCGGACAATCAAATTATCTACATGGACTTTGAGGACTTTGAAAACTACAGGTACACTGATGTAAATGTATTGTATGATTTTATAAAATCCATCAGCGCAGGGCTGGACAAGGGGCGGCTGTATCTTTTGTTTGATGAAATTCAGGAGGTGCCTGGTTGGGAGCGGGTGGTAAACGGCCTCCATGCATCTTCCCTTATCGACTGCGACATATATCTTACCGGCTCCAATGCAAAGCTGCTTTCTTCTGAGCTTGCAACCTATATTTCAGGACGGTATGTTTTGATTCCCCTATTCCCCCTTTCGTATGGAGAATTCCTGGACTTTTCTGAACAGGAGGATTCAGCAGCGGCCTTTGTTGATTTTATGCGGTATGGAGGTTTTCCAGGGCTGCGGATGATGTATGGGGAAGAAAATGCCGTCCGCTCCTACATCGAAGGAATTTACTCGACTGTTTTGTTGAAGGATGTGATTGCGAGAAACAGGATACGGGATACAGCGATTCTTGAAAAGATTATCCTTTATTTGTGCGATAATTTGGGCAATATTTTTTCTGCAAAGCGAGTGGCAGACTTTATGCGGTCGGCAGGACGCAATGTTGGCGTGGAAACGGTATACAACGACCTGCAATTTCTTCAGGACGCCTTGTTTTGCTACAAGGTTCCCCGGTATGACATAAAAGGGAAGAAGCTTCTGGAAACCATGGAAAAATATTATATTGCTGACCAAGGAATTCGATTCAGACTGCTAGGCTTTAAGGACAGCGGCATAAACGGGATTCTGGAGAACATCGTGTTCATTGAGCTGCTCCGACGTGGATACCAAGTGTACATCGGCAAGATAAAGGAGTATGAAATCGATTTTATAGCGGAAAGGAATGGGGAGCGGGAATATTTTCAAGTGTGTTACCTTCTTTCTAGCCAAGACGTAGTGGAGCGGGAATATCGTCCCCTGCAGCAGATTCAGGATAATTTTCCCAAAACGATTCTTTCCATGGATGAATTGCCTGCCTCCAATGCAGAAGGCATCCGGCGCTTGAATCTGCGGCACTGGCTTTTAAAGCATTGAAGGAGGTGAGCGCCTTCTGTCCACCTCCTTCCTTTGGAGCCCTCAGCCGCTGCTACCGCTGGTCGTAGTTGGTGGCCACCCAACTGCCCGACAAGACAAGGCCCGCTGAATGTGGTATAGTGGGGAAAGGGGGAGGATTGCAATGCCTGAAATTTCGAGATTTTATGGATTGGTGGTCAAGATGTTCTTTAAGCCCAAGGAGCATGAGCCACCGCATATTCACGTCCTTTATGGTGAATTCAATGGTATTTTTGAAATTCAATCTAAACTCATGACTGAAGGTGATTTGCCGGGAAAGGCCCAGCAGATGGTTCTTGAATGGTAGGCTCTCCATGAGGATGAGCTGCTGAAAATGTGGAGGAGCCAAACCATAGGAAAGCTTCCTCCCCTGCTCTGATTTGGTGCAAAGCGATGATTCCCAAGATAAAGACCCTGGAGCCGCTGGAAGATTTCTTGTTGAAGGTATCCTTTCAGGATGGAAAAAAAGTTATTTATGATGTAAAGGATGACATTGAAAATCTTCCTGGTTATTCAGACCTTGCGTCTGTCAGCGGATTATGGATGCAGGCCCAGCTAGACGAAAGCAGAACCTGCGTCTATTGGAGTGACTGGATAGATCTCCCCAGTGACATGATTTATGAGTATGGGAAGCCGCTCCAGCCACCTGTCTCCCAATGAAGCTGTGGCCGAATCCAATGTAAGGGTTGCGACATACCCCCTGCTGGTGCGTTAGGTTGGCTCTCCTGTGGGGTAGGGGCGGACATTCCTGTGAAACCGTGGTATACTTTCGAGTAGGAGGTGTGTATGTCTATCGCAGCCGTGGAGGAAAAATTTAGGGAGTTGCCGGAAGCGTATGTCGTTTTGGTGAATGATTATGTGGACAGCCTGTTGGAGCGAGCAAAAAAGTGCAGGACTTGCAGGGTGTCCTATTTGTTTCTTGGAATTGACACTATCAAACTTCTAACAAATAAATCATATAGATTATGTTCTCTTGAAGTATCAAAGAAAAAAGACAAAATATTACTAGCAACTTTTTCTCTATGTGGAAAACCACATATTGAAACAAAAGATTCTTCCTTTATTTTTTCTTTGGAAGTTTTTGAAATTCTTCTATTAATTTTTCAAACATTTCTTCCTCCTTCGCGCCCCAGTGCGGGCGTCCACATAACAATGGGTTGTACCGCACAGGCCCTGAGCCTGTGTCGGCTTTGAACTTCTTGTTA
>CAMGSV010000226.1 GCA_946061495.1 uncultured Spirochaetales bacterium
AAAAAACACCACCTGAATAAATTTTACTCTATTTAGGTGGTGTTTGTAAATTCAGCCTTTAACGGACTTTTTCAGTGGCCTCCCGTAAAGGATTCCGCTTTTTCTAGATTCGTGACGCAACCGAGTTTTGGCAAAGCCAAAACTCGCTCGGTTGTCATTGCTCTTGCGATGCCAACACCTAGCCCACGATGGCCTTCATGGCAGTCATGTAGCCACGGAGCTTCTTGCCCACAATCTCGATGGGGTGAGTGCGGATCTCCTCGTTCACCCGCACCAGCTCCTGGTTGGAGACGCTGTTGTCCTTGCTGGCCAGGCCCTTGCCGATGATGTCGGTGTCAACGGTGGCCATGAAGTCCTTCAGCAGAGGACGGCAGGCGTTGTCGAAGAGGTAGCAGCCGTACTCGGCGGTGTCGGAGATGACCTTGTTCATCTCGTAGAGCTTCTTGCGGCTGATGAGGTTGGCGATGAGGGGAGTCTCGTGAAGGGACTCGTAGTAGGCACTCTCAGGTTTGATGCCTGCGTCCACCATGGTCTCGAAGGCCAACTCCACGCCAGCCTTCACCATGGCCACCATGAGGATGCCGTTGTCAAAGTACTCCTGCTCGCCAATTTCCATGTCGCCTGCGGGAGTCTGCTCGAATGCGGTCTTGCCGGTGGCCTCACGCCAGGAGAGTAGGTTCTTGTCGTCGTTGGCCCAGTCAATCATCATCACCCGGCTGAACTCGCCACTGATGATGTCGTCCATGTGCTTCTGGTAGAGGGTGGCCATGATGGCTTTCAGCTCCTTGGACAGGGCGTTGGCACGGAGCTTGGCGGGGTTGGAGAGCCGGTCCATCATGCCGGTGATGCCGCCCCACTTGAGGGCCTCGGTGATGGTCTCCCAGCCGTACTGAATCAGCTTGGCGGCGTAGCCCTTGTCAATTCCCTTCTCCACCATGCGGTCAAAGCACAGGATGCTGCCGGTCTGGAGCATGCCGCAGAGGATGGTCTGCTCGCCCATGAGGTCGGACTTCACCTCCGCCACAAAGCTGGACTCCAGCACACCTGCCCGGCTTCCACCGGTTCCCACGGCCAGTGCCTTTGCGATGGACCAACCCTTGCCTTCGGGGTCGTTTACGGGATGGACGGCGATGAGGGTGGGGATTCCGAATCCACGGACGTATTCGGTGCGGACCTCGGAGCCGGGGCCCTTGGGAGCCATCATCACCACGGTGATGTCGGGGCGAATCTGCATTCCCTCCTCAACGATGTTGAAGCCGTGGCTGTACCACAGGGCGGATCCCTGCTTCATCAGGGGCATGACATTCTCCAGCACGTTGGAGTGCTGCTTGTCCGGGGTGAGATTGCCCACCAGGTCGGCGGTGGGAATCATCTCCTGGTAGGTGCCCACCTTGAAGCCGTTCTCCACGGCGTTCTTGTAGCTGGCCCGCTTCTCCGCAATGGCCTCTGCCCGCAAGGCGTAGCTCACGTCAAGACCGGAGTCCCGCAGGTTCATTCCCTGGTGCAGCCCCTGGGCGCCACAGCCGATGATGACAATCTTCTTGCCCTTGAGGGCGTTTGTTCCGTCGGCGAATTCCTCCCGGTCCATGAACCGGCAGTGACCCAGCTGGAGCAAGGCCTCCCGCCACGGAATGGAATTGAAATAATTGACCTTTTCCATGATGATTCCTCTGAAAAATAAAGTGAAATTTAAGTTTCTTCATTATAGTGGAATCAAGTGCTTTGGTAAAGGCTCGGGCGGTGGCATGGGCTTTCCCTCCCCCTTTTACTATTAGTTCACCCCATGTTATACTGCCCCTCATGACAGACACCTCCACCATAGAAGGCTCCATCTGGAAGCAACTCCTCCGTCTTTTCTTTCCCATCCTGCTGGGCACCTTCTTTCAGCAGCTGTACACCACGGTAGACACGGTCATTGTGGGCCATTTTCTAGGGAAGGAGGCCTTGGCTGCAGTTGGAGGTGGGGCTGCTCTCATCGTGAACCTGTTGGTGGGATTTTTCGTGGGGCTTTCCTCCGGCGCCACCGTCATCATCTCCCAGTTCTTCGGTGCGGGGGACGGCAACAGGATGCGTCGCGCCATATCCACCGCACTGGGGCTTTCGGTGGCGGGAGGTGTGGTGCTGATGGTGCTGGGATTCCTTTCCGCCCGCTGGATGCTGGAGGCCATCGGCACGCCCCTGGAGCTGATGGACATCTCCCTGGACTACATCCTCTGGTACTACACCGGCCTTGTTCCCTCCCTGGTGTACAATGTGGGCTCCGGCATATTCCGGGCTGTGGGAGACACCCGCCGCCCCCTGTACTTCCTGATTGTGGCCTGCATTTCCAACATTGTCTTCGATCTGCTGATGATAAACGCGCTGGGCTGGGGTATAGCAGGGGCGGCCATTGCCACGGTGCTGTCCCAGGTGTTGTCTATGGTCTTTGTGCTGCAGGGACTGGCCCGGCGGCGGGAGGTTTTTGGCGCTGACTGGTACAGACTAACACTGGACGGCCCGCTGCTGAAGGCCATCGTCAAGGTGGGGCTGCCGGCAGGCTTCCAGGCAGTGCTCTATTCCCTGTCAAACCTCATCATCCAGGCAAAGATAAACGGCTTCGGTACGGACACCATCGCCGCCTTCTCTGCCTACAGCAAGCTGGACAGCTTCTACTGGATGATTATCGGGGCCTTCGGAGTGGCCATCACCGTGTTCTCTGGTCAGAATTTCGGTGCAAAGAAGTACCATCGTGTCCATCAGGGGACTTGGATGTGCCTTGCCATGGCGGCGGTGTCCACGGTGCTGATGTGCACCTTCCTGATGGTGGCCGCCCGCTGGCTCTACGGATTCTTCACCTCGGACCAGCAGGTGGTGGCTATCGGCCTGAGGATGCTGCATTTCTTGGTGCCCTTCTACATCACCTACATCAGCATCGAGGTCTTGTCCGGGGCAATTCGCGGAACTGGCGACTCCCTCATTCCCAGCCTCATGACCCTGGGAGGAATCTGTCTGCTGCGGGTGCTGTGGAGTATCCTGGTGGTTCCCCACCACCACCAGATACACACCGTGCTTGCCAGCTATCCTGTCACCTGGACGGTGACGTCGGCACTTTTTTTCTTCTATTATAAATTCGGACGATGGCGGCGGCGGATGGTGGAGCCTGAGCTGGAAAATCAGTGAGGGCTACATGTCGTCCAAAGACAAACCCTTGTAGTGAATTTGGTAGCCTGGAAGGTTCTTCTCAAATTCCGCTGATTTTTCCCTGAGTTTTTCCAGGCTGATTTTTTTTGCCTGCCGATTGACCTCCATGATGGTGGCAGACTTTGCCGCCTCGTTCAGGGAGATAATGTCGATTTCATTTTGGGACCTTTTGTTCCACCAGCTGCCTATTTGAGTGACGTGTTCTTCTTCTGCAATTTTGTCCATAAAGTAGTGCTCCAGAGTCTTCCCCGTGTAGACCTCGTACTCCTCGTGGATTTTCTTCTGCAACAGGTCATACTGCCCCAGCTCAATCAGGTATTGGTTGGCATACATGAACCGGAAATAAAATCTCAGGTAATTGTCGATGATTTGCCAGCGGACATTTCTGCTTTCCGGCTTTGAGAGCAGCGGCTTGATTGGCCGAATGGCACCGAAAACCCGCTCAAGGTTTTTGAGATAGGCACCAGTATTTTTCAGGATGATGGAGTCAATTTCACTTTGGCTTGTCTTTCCCTGGGAAATCAATTTTAAAATCGAAAAGTAGATGCCGTATTCCTTGCCGATTTCGCTGACCAAAATATCCTTTCCGTCCATCAAAAAGGGAGAGGTCATGCTGGTGGCATAGGAAATCATCTTGTCCTTTGTGGTGGCCTTGCCGTACATCAGCAGAAAGATATATTTTGCCACGCCACCGGAAAGCATGTACAGGCACAGCAGATCCTCTGATGTATACTTTGGATTGAAGTCACCGAGGATTTTCTTCACCACGGAAGGGGTGAAGGACTTTAGGT
>CAMGSV010000227.1 GCA_946061495.1 uncultured Spirochaetales bacterium
TCCAGCTTGTAACATTCCAGCTTGGTGAAGAGCTGTATGGTGTGGATATTATGGACGTTAAGGAAATCGTGAAGATACAGAATGTTCGTTCTATTCCCAACGCTCCGTATTATGTTGAGGGTATTTTCAATCTGCGTAGCGAGATAATCCCCATCATCAATCTTCACAAGCGGTTTCGTCTCAAGAAGATCGAAATCAAGGATGAGGATATGGCCGATGAGTTCGAGGGAGGATTCATCATTCTCAATATTGACGGTCTGAAGATTGGTATTATCATTGACCGCATCGCCCGTGTTATTTCTGTCAACCGGGACGAGATCAAGTCACCTCCACAGATGCTCAGCGGTATCGGAACCGAGTATATCCACGGTGTTGTTCGTCAGGACAACGGATATCTTATCATCCTTGACATCAGAAGTCTGTTCAATCCCAAGGAATTGCGGAAGCTGCTGGATATTAATTAACATGATTCAAACCTATAGTTCCACAATCCGTCGCAAGGAAATGGACGCTGTGCTTACCTGTATGGTGGACGAGAAAATCGGCCCCGGGGAGATGGCACGGCGTCTTGTTCAATCAGTAAAGGAGTTCTTTCCTGTAGACGGAGCCCTGGCTCTGCGGAGTCCCGCCATTGCCCTCAAGTATGTGCTGCGTGCCTTCGGTCTGGAGCCTGGTACTGGCATCATTGTCTCCGCACTGGCCCCCCTGTGGCAGCTTCAGGCAGTACAGGAACTTGGATTCAAGCCCATTGTCACGGATGTATCTCCCGACACTGCCTGCCTGACGGTGGATGCCTTGGAGGAGGGGATTCGCCAGGGTGGCCGCCTCATCATCTTTACCGAGACAGCTGGCTATCTTCCTGATTTCGAGGCCATTCAGGCCCTTGGTGTTCCCCTCGTTGAGGACATCTCTCGTAGTGTGGGAGCCTTCCACAATCTTCCAGCAAAGGAGGGTGAGGAGCAGCAGGTGAAGCGGGCAGGAACCTATGGTGTGTTCTCCATCATGGGTCTGGAGGAGGGGGATGCCGTCACCGGTGGAGGTGGAGCCGTCCTTATGGCACCAGCCCGTCGTGAGTGGAGCATTCTGAAGCGGCTGGGGGAGGAGGCTCCCTCCACGGACCTGCTTCCCGACCTTAACAGTGCCCTGGCCTTCATCCAGCTGAAGGAGTTCTCCAGAAACGAGTCGGTACGTCAGGAGTTGTTCGCCGCCTTCCAGAAGGCGCTGATGGCAGGACGACACAAGTGCTTGATGCGGACTCCCAATGGCAGCTCTTCAGTAAGTTCCTTTACCGTGGTGCTCAGCAGTGGGCTCAAGGATGTGCGCCAGTATGCTTCCCGCAAGGGAATCGAAATCCAGCCCACCTTCAATTCCAGCATCGCCGCCTTTTTGGATGAACAGCTGGAGGGATGCATCAACGCCCGTTCCCTCTACCTGCGGACCGTGGATTTTCCCCTGTATCCAAGACTTGGTTCCACCCATGCCTCTACCATTGCAAAGGTCTTGGGAACTTTGCCATAAAAAATTGGAGGGTGTATGAGAACATGCTTGATTGTCGTCAATGCCTACAAGGATGAGTGCAAGGATTATGCGGAGATAATCAGGCAGTATCTCGATTCCCGTAAAATCCAGTGCTCCATCTTTCTTTTTTCTGACGCAAACAATGTCTGCTCCTTCACGGGCAATAGCTTTTGCATCACCTTGGGGGGAGATGGAACGGTACTGTTTGCCGCACGGGGCTGCGCTCCCTTGGGAATTCCCATCTTTCCCATCAATTTCGGCCATTTTGGCTTCATCGCCAGCATCCAGAAACGGGAGTGGCGGGAAAAGCTGGAGTTGTTTTTGGAAAATGAGCTTCCTCTCAGCTCCAGAAGTCTTGTTCAGGCCGAGCTGTTCCGGGATGGAAGGGAAATCTTTACCCTAACTGCCCTCAACGACGTGGTTGTGTCCCCCAAAGAGTCCGCCCGCCTGGTTTCCCTGGAAATGTCCTTCTGTGGAAATCCCTTCGGACAGTTCAATGCCGACGGAATCATCGTGTCCACCTCCACTGGCTCCACCGCCTATTCTGCCGCCGCAGGAGGGCCCATCATAGACCCGGCTCTGAAGGCCCTGCTGCTGATTCCCGTCAGTCCCTTCTCCCTGTCCAACCGGCCCCTGGTGCTGCCACCGGAGGGCTGTCTGGAGGCGGTGGTGCGGCCGTCCCGTGCCAAGGGGATGGTGCTGACAGCGGACGGTCAGATTACAACGGACTTGCAGGTGGATGATGTGATCAAATTCCGGCTGGCAGACAAGAAGGTCATGCTGGCTGGCTGCAATTCCCCCCATTTCTACAGCGCCCTTCGTTCAAAGCTTCACTGGTCAGGAGGTACCCATGCTTGAAAGCATACAGATTTCCGATTTTGCTCTGATTGACTCCCTCTCCTTGGATTTTGAGGAGGGGTTGACTGTTCTGAGTGGAGAGACGGGAGCAGGAAAGTCCATCCTCATCGGAGCCCTGTCCTTCCTGCTGGGGGGGAAGGGGGGCACTGAGGTGGTGCGCGCTGGTGCCCAGGAAGCCCGTGTTTCGGGTACCTTCTTTCTGACCGCCCGTCACAAGGAGGCTCGGCTGTGGCTGGAGGAGCATGGCATAGAGCTTGAGGATGACCGGGTCTTGCTGAGGCGCTACGTGAAGGAGTCTGGCCGCAGCGGTGCCTGGATTCAGGGGCAGCCGGTAACCCGTTCCGACCTGGCCGCCTTCTCATCCTTTTTGGTGGACATCCACGGCCAGCACGAGCACCAGTCCTTGCTCCGTGTCAGCGAGCACCGCCGCTTCCTTGACGCCTACGCCGGCCTAGCCGCCGAGACAGAAGCCTTTACCGCCTTGTACAGCCAGCTGGTGGAAAGCCGCCGCCAATTGGAGGAGCTGAACCTTTCCGAGGCGGACCGGAACCGCCGCACAGAGCTGCTTTCCTTTGCGCTGGAAGAGATTGAGGCTGCCCAGCTGAAGGTCACTGAGGAGGAGGAGCTGGTGGCCGAGGAGCAGCGGCTCACCCAGTTCGAGGAGATTTATTCCGCCCTGGATCGCGCCACTGCCATCCTGTGCGGCGGCCACGATGATGCAGGATTATCGGTGGTGGCGGCAATGAAGAAGGCGCAGGGGGCCATGGAGCAGGCTGCCGCCGCAGACAAGGGGCTGTCACCCTTGTCCTCCCGGGTGGAAAGCTCCTTCTACGAGCTCTCCGACTTGGCCGACGAGCTGAAAGCCTATCTCCAGGGCCTTACCTTTGAGCCTGGCCGCCTGGAGGAGGTGCAAGAAAGACTTGCCCTGTTGTTCAAGCTGAAAAAGAAATATGCCTCCTCTGTCCAGGCTCCCCTGGCTGAGGTGATCCAGTATGGCGAGTCTGCCCGCCAGGAGCTGGAGAATCTTTCCAGCAGCCAGGAGAATAGGGCCGCCTTGGAGCAGGAGACTGCCCAGCTGGAGCAGCAGGTGTATGCCGCCGCCAAGAACCTGTCGGAGAAACGGCGAGCTGCCACCGGCAGCATGTCCCAGGAGGTGCAGGAGGTGCTGAGCCACTTGGGTATGAAGGGGGCGCGGTTTGTGGTTTCCATCAAGGAGAAGCCTGAGTCTGCTGGTGGTGTCATGCAGCGCTGCGGCCCCTACGGCATGGACGACATTGAATTCCTTATCAGTGCCAATACCGGTTCCCCAGAAAAGCCCCTGGCAAAGATTGCCTCGGGAGGTGAGATTTCCCGTGTGATGCTGGCCCTGAAAACAATATTGGCGGAGTCAGACACGGTGGACACCTTGGTTTTTGACGAGATTGACACGGGAATTGGTGGAGAGGTGTCGGTGGCAGTTGGCGCTCACTTGAAAAAACTGGCGGAAAAATGTCAGATTTTCTGTATCACCCATGTGGCCAGCATCGCAGTTTGTGCCGATAATCAGATAAAGATAGCGAAAAGTAGTAATTCAACCTCAACGGTAACGCAGGTT
>CAMGSV010000228.1 GCA_946061495.1 uncultured Spirochaetales bacterium
GGGTACAAGTATTTTTTCAGCGAGGGGCCGGTAGCATTTCCCGACAGGTTGGATTTACCTGCTCGAACCATTCTTACATCAGAGTCAACCGTAAACAGAAGCACTCATGTCATACAGGACCCCTCGTCAGGAAAACTTCGCCTCATCACCCCCCTTGAAGCAGAAAGAATTCAAGGGTTCGATGACAATTGGACCAATACTGGTATGCCGCAAAAATTCCGCTACTTTTGCATGGGTAATGCATTGGTTGTACCAATGGTGACACGGATGGGACATCAGCTCAATAAGATTTTCGCTGCAGAATAACTATATGGAGATTTCTTATGCAACACTTATTGTATGATGAAACAAACATTGATTCTATTGTCGCCTATGCCCAGAAACTCGAGGACAAGTCTGTAGATGCAGTGAATTACGAACAGCACTCATATGCAGGACTTAGACAGTCTATACCCCCAAATGTCCCCACTCAAAACAAAAACAATAAAGGTGGGTTTGGAAATTTTATTGAACATACATATTTCGGAAAGAAAAATGACAACAAATCCCAACCTGATTTTCCCCTTGCCCACTTGGAATTGAAAGTCTCACCACTCAAGTATATGGAGACAGCAAACTTTGCAGTAAAAGTCAAAGAAAGGCTTGTCCTCAACCACTTTACCTTCACTGCCCTTGATCAAGAAGTGTTCGAATCATCTCACTTCCTTAAGAAAAATAAAAACCTATTGCTAATCTTTTATTTCTATGAAAAAGAAAAGCCATATGGAAAATTACAGATACAATTAGCTGATTTGTGGCAATGTATCAAGGAAGATGAATTCCAGATTCGACAAGATTGGGAAACGATTGTCAAAAAGATTCATGAAGGAAAAGCCCATGAAATTTCAGAAGGAGACACATTATACCTTGGAGCCTGCACTAAAGGTGCTACAGCAGAATCAAGCATGCAAGTGCAGCCCCACTCCCCAATCAAAGCACGTGGAAGAGCCTTCTGCTTTAAATTAGGATACATCAACCATATATATCAAACACTCCTGTCACGAAAGAAACATGGAAGACGAGCTGAACAGAGAATTCTCGGAAAAAACGAGATGCTTGAATCGAAAATCCTTGCCATTTATGCTCCTTACCTAAAGAAATCCACCCCAGAAATCTACACTATGCGGGGAAAAACCTATAATCCGGAATATAAGAGTCGTTATGCATATATCGCCCGTAATATAGTCGGGCTAAATAGAGAGGGATCAAATATCTATGAATTCAATGCGGCAAGCATCCAATTCAAGACTATCCGTGTGGAACCAAATGGAAAATCAATAGAATCCATGTCCTTCAAGACAATTGATTTCTGTGAGATTGTGGAAGAGGATTGGGAGGACAGTTATTTTTATGATGCCATCACCAGCAAATTCGTATTGATACTATTCAAGCGAGACACGATGGAAGAGGAATATTATTTGGACAGAGTTCAATTCTGGCAAATTCCACATGAGGATTATGACAAGTTCAAAACTGTTTGGTTAGACACAAGGAATAAAATTCGTCATGGTGATTATGAACATTTCCTCAAAATTTCTGACAACCCTGTTTCCCATATTCGCCCCCACGGAAAGGATGCTGCAGATACAATGATTACTCCCCAAGGAACACAAGAAAAGAAAATGAGCTTCTGGATAAATCAAGGATATATACAAGCCAAGGTTCTTGATTCTATCTACCGACAATAACTTTCCATCCCCACAACTTCATTGTCTGCAAGGGCAGTCATTTCTCCGGTTTATCCTCAGCTACGTATACTCCCAACCCCACGTGGTTTATCTGCCACCACGCCAAAAAAATCCGCCCCGAATGAGGCGGGTTCAAGTTGCGGAGATTGAAATTTCACTTCATCATGAAGTTTACTTCATCATGAAGTTCACTTCATCCTGATGATGGACTGGTCGTAGTCGGCGGGAGGGACAAGGCCCATCAAGTTTATGAGGGTGGCAGGCCAGCTGGAAATGCCAAGCCCCTCGTTCAGCTTGTCCCGGTCATACTCGCCCTGGTACTCGGGGTCGTAGATGATGGCGGGAACCGGGTTCAGGCTGTGGCTGGTCTTGGCCTTTGGCTTTCCGTCGCTGCCCTTCTTCACCGAGCCGTCCTTGCCGTGCTCGTACATGTCGTCGCTATTGCCGTGGTCGGCGGTGATGCACAGGATGCCTCCTGCCTCCTCGATGGCAGCCTTCAGCCTTCCCAGCTGCAGGTCCATGCCCTCCATGGAGCAGACCACCGCATTGAACACACCAGTATGCCCCACCATGTCTCCATTGGGATAGTTCAGGCGAATGTGCTGGTACCTGCCGTCCCTGATGGCCTCGATGACCTTGTCGGTAATCTCCGCACACTTCATCCAAGGACGCTGCTCAAAGGGAACCACATCGGAGGGAACCTCCACGTAGTCCTCCAGCTCCTCGCTGAATTTACCCTGCTTGTTTCCATTGAAGAAGTAGGTGACGTGGCCGTACTTTTGGGTTTCGCTGATGGCAAGAAGCCTTACGCCGCTTGCGGTAAGGTATTCTCCCATGGTGCGGTCAATGCTTGGGGGACTCACCAGATACTGGGCGGGAACGTGGGCGTCGCCGTCATACTCCATCATGCCCGCATACTCCACGGCGGGAACAGCCTTGCGGTCAAAGTGGGTGAAGGCGGTGTCGGCAGCGGTCTCGAAGGCGGCGGTAATCTCCAGCGCGCGGTCCCCACGGAAATTGAAGTAGATGACGCTGTCCCCGTCCTGAATCCGTCCCACCGGCTGGCCGTTCTCGGCGATGACGAACTCATGCATGTCCTGGTCCAGCAGTCCGGGATTTTCGCTGCGGTACACCTCAATTGCCTCGCTGGCACTGGCAAACTGGCGGCCCTCACCCAGCACATGGGCGTACCAGCCCCGCTGCACCATGGCCCAGTCGGCATTATAGCGATCCATGGTCAGGTACATGCGGCCGCCACCGGAGGCGATGCGACAGTCAGCACCCTCAAAGCCCGCAAGGAAATCCTCCAGTGGCCCGATGTAGTCCAGGGCGGAGGTGGGGTCAACGTCACGGCCGTCCAGCAGGGCGTGGACACGAATCCTCTTGATGCCATCCTTGTATGCCTGGCTCACCATGGCCTTCAGGTGGTCGATGTGGGAGTGGACGTTTCCATCAGACACCAGCCCGATGAAATGGAGGGCAGCCCCCTTTCCCGCTCCCTCCAGCACATTCTTGGTGAGCTTCTGCCAGGTGGCGTCGCTGAACATCTGGCCGGTGGCAATGGAGGAGCCCACCAGCTTGGCACCCTGGGCAAAGACACGGCCGCAGCCCATGGCATTGTGACCCACCTCGGAGTTGCCCATGTCGTCGTCGCTGGGCAGCCCCACCGCAGTACCGTGGGCCTTCAGCTGGGTGTGGGGACAGTTGGCGGTGAGCCAGTCCAGGTACTTCATGCGGCTTGCACGGACAGCGTCGCCCTCCTCATACTTTCCGTAGCCAACTCCGTCCATAATCACCAGCACCACCGGACCACGGCGGCCCTGCCACTTGGGATTTCTTTGCAATGCCTCTACCATATTTGCTCCTCCTTCCGCCACAGTCATGGGGCAGAATCATACAATGCCAATTGATAAAACTATATTTATAATAGTGATTTTTGACTCTGTATGCAAGGATGGGAAGAAAAAAAGCCTCAGATGGGAACGTGGTTTGAAGGCGGAGCTAGGGGCTTGGCGACGAACTCGTGGTGGATGGTGCGGGAGAGGCCATGTGTGAGCCCCCCCCCCCCCTTGCCAAGCCGTGTGACAATATCTACGAGGAATTTCAAAAAATCCAAACTTTTTTTGCAAAAG
>CAMGSV010000229.1 GCA_946061495.1 uncultured Spirochaetales bacterium
CCCCCTGCCTTCAGAAAAAACCGTGGAAAAAACATCTTGCACCGTGCCCTTGCATCTGTCGGTGGCACCGACAGATGCCGCTCTGAAAAAAATCGAGCCATCCAAGGGACGGCCCGAAATAAAACCTACCAAAACAGTTGGAACCATGGCAGGAGGTCAACTATCCTGCCCCAGACTAGCAGCGCTCCAGCCTGATGGTCTTTGTGGTGAGGTCGCACACCTCGGAAGGACCATAGTACTGGATGGCTCCGGGGAAGAGGTAGCTGGTGTTCACCGCCCACTCGTCACGATGGGCAGCGAACTCCAGGAAGGGCTTGCCATCCAGCTCCACCAGAGCCTTGCGGATAACGGGTTTCTTGGAGCCATGCCGCTGCTCCATGTTCATCATCATGGTCAGAGGGATTCCACCGGCCGTCCACTGGGCTGCAGGTGCAGTCAGATTGCGGACGGAGGAAAGGTAGCCGGTCACGCCACTGGCAATCAGCAGGAATGCGGTGTATCCCAGGGCATAGCAGTAGTCGGCGTCAAAGTTGGAGGGGAAGGCGCAGCGTCCCTCGTAGCCGAAGAAGTGGGTGTAGGAGCTGAAGGTGCCCTTGTAACTGCCCTCCTTCTTCATCACCGCCAGCCGCTCCTCCACCATGGAGGCCAACAGCTTCTCCGTCTCGATGCGGGACACCTGCACGTTTCCGTGGGGATCCCGGTCCGCCAGGAACTGGGCAGCAATGGCCTCCGGCAGGGAGGCGAAGGTCTCGTAGGAGGCGGATGTCAGGTGGGACTTGAGCCAGTCCTTGCGGGCGGCAAAATTCGCCAGGCCGTTGAACTCCTCCTGGTGGCCCGCCATGGTGTCGTTCAGCTCGGCAATCAAGGCCTTCATCTCAGGAATGAACTCCACCAGCCCCTCGGGAATCAGCACCACGCCGAAATTCTCCTTGTTCTCTGCCCGCTTGGCGATAACCCTGCAGATGTCGTCGGTGATGGCCCGCAGTGTCAGTTGCTTGGCCTCCACCTCCTCGGAAATCAGGCAGATGTTGGGCTGGGTCTGGAGGGCGCACTCCAGGGCGATGTGGCTGGCGGAACGTCCCATCAGCTTGATGAAGTGCCAGTACTTCTTGGCGCTGTTGGCGTCACGGCCTATGTTGCCGATGAGCTCGGAATAGGTCTTGCAGGCGGTGTCGAAGCCAAAGCTGGTTTCAATCTGCTGGTTCTTCAGGTCTCCGTCGATGGTCTTGGGCACGCCGATGACCCGGGTCTTCTTGCCCAGCTCCAGGAACCGCTCCGCCAGAAGGGCGGCATTGGTGTTGGAGTCGTCTCCGCCGATGATGACGACGGCATCCAAGTCCAGCTTCTCTGCGGTGGCCACGCTGGCGGCATACTGCTCAGGGGTCTCGATCTTGGTGCGTCCGGAGCCAATCATATCGAATCCGCCGGTGTTGCGGTACTCGTCCATGAAAGAGTCGGTAATCTCCACATAGTCCCCATCGATGAGGCCGGAGGGCCCGCCCTTGAAACCAAGCACCACGGAATCCTTGTTCCCCTTCTTGATGCCATCGTAGAGGCCGGCGATGACGTTGTGGCCACCGGGAGCCTGTCCGCCGGAAAGGATGATTCCCACCCGCAGCTTCTTTCCTGCATCGGGATTGCTTCCTTTCTGGAACAGTGCCTCAGGCTTTCCATAGGTATTCTTGAATAGCTTCTCCAGCTCCACCTGGTCGGCAATGGCGCTGGTGGGCTCTCCAAAATTGATTACAATATCTTGGGGCTGATTGTCCGCCAGAACGGCAGGCAACTTTGGCTGATACCCGTAGCGGGCCTTCTGCAATGCAGATACAGTCTTCATGGCTTCTCCTCGAATTTGCGGCTACCGACAAAACGTCAATTTCCAGACGCCCCAAAGGGGAATCATCCTCACCGCATTTAATTGGATATATTTTACACTATTTCCAAGGTATTATTCAAGGTAAAGAGGAATGTTGCACTAATTGTCAACTCCTTCCAAAAATAGATGCACCTTGTCCACATCTATCCCCAGTTCGTTGGACAGGCCTTCCAACATCTTGGCATATTTTAAGGAGTCACGGCCCGTCTCCGTGCAGCTTTCAATTGCAAGTTCCAGTACATCCGGCAGGCAGAACGTTGAGCGGGACAATTCCTCTCCCAAGAACAAATCAGCGTAACGCAGTGTATCTCCATAATTCCCAAGCCTGAAATTCATCACGGTGTACCAATACAATGGCCAGATCTCATGGGGAATGAGGCTGCGTGCCAGCTCCAGAGCGTCAGTTCCATGCTCGTAGTAGAAGGATATATCCTCCTTTGTAGCGCCATATTGAAGGTAATACATGCACCGAATCAGTGTCTGGAATTCCTTTGCAGCTTTCTCGGAAACCGTCTTGGCGGGAGCAGAGAGCTTTCGTAAAGCGGCAAGAGCATCCTCAAGCCTTGTGGAAGGATTCCAAAATGAGTAGTCAAAATCCTTGCCAAAATAAAGCTTCAAATAATAAACATTCCTACAGAAGAATTCAATTTTGTATGCAATGTCGGGATTGTCGTAGTCAAATCCTCCCTCAGTTTCCGCTATCTGCAATAAAAATTGATATAATTCCTCAGTCTGAGCAATGACCCTTTCCAGAACGGCCGGGTCGTCCAGCTTGTAGCAATACTTGACTCCATATTCAGCGTGCTTGTCCATAATAAAGCCATCATACAGCGGGTAGTTTCCATCGAAAAAGATTGGTATGGCTCCATTGATTTCCTCTGCATCTTGCAATGTGACGAATTTTCCTACAATGTTCGTTGTGTTCCATGAATCTGATTTTTTTAGTTGTCCATAAAACACAGAATCCCTAGTAGCAGAATCAACGGCAATGTATGAAAGCGACAGGAAGGCATCCCCATACTCCCTCTTTAAACGAGAGCCAAGGGTAATCCACTCATATTCTGAATTGCCCTGTGGATTGAATCTCCTCACTCCATCGGTGTATCCATGGGCTGAGCCGCAGAGAATCAATATCCTCTCATCTTCCTTTGACCCATCGATATATTCCCTTGCCACATTGAACATATACTCATCCCGATAGTTATATATTCTTGACTCATCATCACCTATCGTAAAATTTTGTCTCCTGCCCTCCAGCCCCACAACCTTGATTTTCTCATCTTGCGCAAGATTCCTGTTGATTGAATGGACATTTTGAAAAACAGTATTCTCATAATATTGGGCTTCCACACTTTCCCATGGATAAAACAGTTCAACTTCTTGTTGCACCAAATCACTGTCATCATAGAGATTCTTGCTTGAAAGTCCCCCCTCACACAAGATATATCTCATTCCACAGTCATGAAGCTTCTGCAGATTCTCCTTGCTGAAAAACAAGGCGGTGTTGATGGTGGCATGGTCATTGATGCCTACAAAAATGATTTTTTTACTTTCAAAGGAGGACTCTAATACATTTAGTGCATCGGGACAGCTATTCAAAACATCATCGACAACCACTGATGCCTTATCATATAAGTCACATCCTATTGAGATAGAAGCAAATAGCAAAATCAACAACTTGAATTTTGACATAAGAAACCTCATAAAAAATACCTGCTGCATCACAAAATGATTCAGTATAAAATTTCAGCAACAGTCATGTGGCAGACAGTATGATTATACCATACAAATGTCATTTTCTCTCAAGAAATTTCATATCTCCCTCTTGACTATTTCACCATTGTCTGATACATTGTCCTTCGTTACGGCGACATAGCTCAGTAGGTAGAGCAAACGGCTCATATCCGTTCGGTCATGGGTTCTATCCCTATTGTCGCTTGTACCTAAAGGCAATTTGACAAGTACAAAT
>CAMGSV010000230.1 GCA_946061495.1 uncultured Spirochaetales bacterium
TAGCTCATCTGGATAGAGCAACTGCCTTCTAAGCAGTAGGTAGGGGGTTCGAGTCCCTCTGGACCCGCCATTTTTTTCCGGGATGTAGCGCAGCTGGTAGCGCGCCTGCTTTGGGAGCAGGATGTCGCAGGTTCAAATCCTGTCATCCCGAATAGTGTGCTAAGGCTTTACGACAGTAAAGCCGTCAGGATTTGAAGCCGAGCAACTGTGTTGCGAGGCCGGCCCGGAGGGCAAATCCTGTCATCCCGAATAGTGTGCTGAGGCTTTACGACAGTAAAGCCTCAGTCTTCCGGCGAAGCTCTAGAATCAGTTTCTACATTGTTTCAATTTTCTTCCTCTGTTACAAAATCATTGTCTCTTCGTTTTTGAAATGTAAAGAGATTTTTCCATGGGTAATTTGGCTCACGACTTTGGGGTTGTCTCAGGGCTTGGATTATGTCACGCAGAATCTGGGTGGGGTTCAGGAGTGTGACTTGTGGTGGGTTCCCAGCTTGAGTACATCGGCCCTTTTGCGTTTGGGTGGTGCATCAGGCTGACCAGCGTGGAGATTCCTACGTCGATGAATGTTGCGGTGGATATCAGATTGCAATCAGTGCAGGTGTGGGTACTGCTACGTATTCGGGTCTTGGGCTGCCTCCAGAAATCCGCCCGATGCCTGGAGGCAGCGGTGTTCCGGCGCTACTTGTCCAGGGAGAACATGTCTCCCAAAAAGAGGAGTCCCTGGAGGACACCGTAGGCAAAGTAGCCGCCGTAGTACATGGTGAGGGTGGACTGCAGCAGCCGTTCCCCAAAGGAGGTGACGGCCCAGGTGTTCACGGCGTAGACCAGGAACACAAAGCCCAGGGTCAGCAGGCTCAGGCAGGGCAGGATGCCCAGCACCCTCTGGGTTTTCAGCAGAATCAGGCCCACGACGATGACGGCCACGCCACCGCTGAGCCCAATGATGGGAATGTAACCGGTTTGCAGCACAAACCAGGTGACGATGCCCATGGCAATGCCAAAGGCGCTGCGGATGCCCCGATGGCGGGTTTCCTTTCCAAAGTCATGTTCAATCATCTTTCGCTCCTTACATTTCCGGTTGTATCTCACCCTCCTGCCAGCTTCGTCCCACCAGCTGCTTCAGCTTGGGGAGCCACTGGCTGGGGGTGGTGTCTGGTGCGACGGGGCCAGAGGAGCCGCTGGGGCCAAAGGCCAAGCCCCCCACAATGGTACCGGTTTTTGTGTCCTCCACCAGGTTGATGTAGGTGTCTCCCAGCTTGGAGGCGCCACGCTTTTTCACCGGGCTCACCTCGTGGTTCCTCCAGCGGCCGGAATTCTCCTCCTCCGCCGTCAGCACCGCCTTTCCCGTCGATACGGCCTGCCGTTCCCCGATGGTGATGGTGGTGCGGGGGATGGTCTGGGTGTAGGGCGAGGGCTGGCGGTGCCCTTGCTGGCTTGCTGTGTCTCGAAACAGGCGCCAGCAGGCGAACTGGGCTGCCTTTCTGCCTTGCTCCAGTGCGGCGGGAATGATGGCCCAGGTGACGCCCTGGAACTGGGCGCAATCCCCTGCGGCAAAGATGGCGGTGTCGCTGGTGGCCATGGTTTCGTCCACCATGATGCCCTTGTCGCAGGCCAGCCCCGCAGTCCTTGCCAGAGCCAGCTGACTTCGCACACCCATGGAATAGATCAGGGTCTCCGTCCCGTCCCCGCAGACTGGCTTGAGGAATTCCGCTACGGACTTTGACTTCAGCTGGTTGGTGTCCAGGTGGACTCCCGTGTGGATGGCCAGCCCCTCCTGCCGCTCCAGGTAGAGCCGCAGCATTTCCGAGGCGGTTCTGTTCAGCTGGCGGTTCAGCAGGTAGCCGGAGGCCTCCAGCACGTGAACCTCCCTCACGCCGTTGGTCCTCAGTGCCATGGCAGTCTCCAGTCCCAGCAGTCCGCCTCCCAGCACGGCAGCTTTCCTTCGTCGGGTGGCCACGTGGCGGCGGAGCTCCTGCACATCCTGGAGGCTGCGGAGACAGAACACTGAGCCAGCGGCTGCTGTCCCCGGATCAGGGAGGAGGGGGGTAACGGCAGTGGAGCCAGTGGCCAGAATGAGCGCGTCATAGCCCAGTACTTCCTGGTTCTGGGCCTCTGCCTTGGGATGGTGCAGCAGGTTCAGTGTCACCCGCTGTTCCTGCCGGTCCAGACTCACCACCTGGGCGGGACAGGCGAGCCGGATGCCCTGCTGGCAGAACCAGTCCTCCCCATGGAGCAGCAATTCCCGCTCCCGGATGGTGCCTGCCAGCAGCTGGGGAAGGAGGGGGCGGGAGTAGCTGGGGGGATCCTCCTGGCTGATGACGGTGATGGCAAGCTCCTGCTGGCTGTGGAGGCTGCGGGCTTCTTCCGCTGCGGTGACTCCCGCCATGCCAGCTCCAATGATGATCAAGTGCTTCATGTATTCTCCTGTAGCTCATGGTCGGATGGATGGATTCGATTGCAGCCAGACTCGATTCCGGTTCCTCTCTTGACTAAAGGTACCGCTCAATTTATCCTTGTACCATGCGTTGTGAATTCCTTGGAACGGGAACCAGCCATGGCATTCCAGTGATTGCCTGTAGCTGCCACTGCTGCCGTTCCACCGACAGTCGAGACAAGCGTTTTCGCGCCAGCCTGTGGATTACCGAAGGGGACTTCCGTGCCCCCGATACTTCAATTCTAATTGACATGGGGCCGGACTTCCGTAGCCAGGCTCTGAAATCTAGCATAAATCGTTTGGATGCTTTGCTGCTGACCCATGGCCATGCGGACCACCTCAACGGTCTGGACGACATCCGCATCTTCTCCCACACTGCCTCCCAAACGCCGCCCCAGGCCGACGGCAAGGTGCGGGTTTATCAGGAGACGGAGGGGGAGGGGCTGCCGGTGTATGGCAATGAGCTGACCTTGCGCGACGTGCACCGACGGTTCTCCTACGTCTTCCAGCCGGTGATGGAGGGAGGCGGCAAGCCAAAGGTCAAGACCATCGACTGCAGTGTTCACAGGAGGGAGAATCCGCTGGAAATAGGGGGGCTTTCGTTGATTCCCGTGCCGCTGCTGCACGGTCGTCTGGAAACTACGGGTTGGATTGTGCTGCGGAATCTGGGGGAAGGGAAGGGGATTCGTGGGCTGGCATACCTCACCGACTGCAACCATGTCCCCCAGTGCAGCCTGGAGCTTTTGGTGGAGCTGGGGCCCTGTCTGGAGCACGTGGTCATAGACGGCCTGCGTCCCCAGCTCCACAGCACCCATTTCTCCTACGACCAGGCGCTGGAGCTGGCCCTGCAGATTGGGGGAAGGCACAACTGGCTCACCCACCTGTGCCACGACCGGACCCATGTGGAGATTCAGTCTTATCTGCAGGAGCGGCTGGAGGAACTGGGACGCGGCGACTTCCACTGCCAGCCCGCCTACGACGGCCTGGTATTGGAGGTCTGAGTCCGCTACACAATGCCCTCGTACACCAGTAGCTGGCTGCCGTCTATGGTGACCATGAGGCCGTCCTCCAGCTTGGTGGTGGCATCTGCCACATTGGTGAGCCATACCAGGTCGGGGTTCACCAGGGCGAGCATTGCGTCACTGATTTCCGAGCCGTTTTCTGCAATCACGCCGTCCACCAGCCGCAGCAGGGGAATGTAGTCCTCCGTGATGGTGGGACACACCAGTATTTCCCCGCCCTTCTTCTTCTTGAGCTGGGACAGGGCTTCCAGGGCGGAGGTTGCCTGGACGATGTGGCCGCTGCTCTTGAGCTTCTCCTGGCTGGCACTGCCGCCGCCGTTTCCTCTGGCCAGCACACTTCCCACCAGCAGTACCTTCACC